>NZ_JACOOP010000080.1:0-9494 GCF_014287725.1 Clostridium sp. NSJ-49
ATTAATTTTATTGTAGGTTTGTTTACCATACAATAAAAAATTCAAACTTATATAATTTTCAAAGAGCGAGCAATTCTATGAAAAATCAAGCTATTTTTTCATATCAGCTTAACAGATTCAAATAAATTAACTTATTATAACATAGTAAAATTTCACTTACAAACAGCAAAAGGAACATTAAAAACATAATAGATGGAGATACATGAAACTATAAATCCATAATTAAATAAAATACTTTTTATTAATAAAATATACTCAAAAACAAAGAAATTTGTTAACAAATAAATTGTAATAATTCTGTAACGTTAAAAGCGGTTATTTTAATATATAATAGTAAATAAGGATAATTATAGTAAATGGAGGTGGAGAATATGGGATTTAATTTAAAGATAAAAAGTATTATAAAATATTTTATAATTATAATTGTATTTATCATACTTGTCGGGATAGTAGTTGCATTAGATTTTTTTAATTTATTACCACAACAAAGTTATACAGCGGATGATTTTGATATAGAAACTATATTAAGTGATACTGATTATAACGGAAATGGAATAGATGATTATACAGATATAGTTATTGGTGCTAGAATTGATGCTAAAAATAAGCCTAAATATCATAGTGCTTATTATGATGGAGGATATCCACCTAATGAAGAAGGTGTATGTACTGATGTTATATGGAGAGCATTTAGAAATGCAGGTTATTCGTTAAAAGATATGGTAGATAAAGATATTGAAGAGAATGTTGACTTGTATCCAAGAGTTGAAGGTACACCTGACAAGAATATAGATTTTAGAAGAGTACCTAACTTAAAGGTGTTTTTTGATAGGTATGCAGAAGCTTTAACTTTAGATCCTTATGACATAGAGGAATGGCAACCAGGAGATATAGTTATTTTTGGAGAACAATATCTTCATATAGCTATAATTTCTGATAAGAGAAACAAAGATGGGGTACCATACATAATTCATAATGGAGGACAACCAGTTAGAGAAGAAAATATGCTTGTAAAATACACAATATGGCAGCCAATAACAGGACATTATAGATTTAAAGGGAAAGTTGATTAGAATTAAATAGTATAATGCATATAAACATTTAACTAAATGATAGATTGAGAGATAAAGCAAAAATATTGGGTACATTATTTTAGTATTAAAGTCAAAAAATATTCTAATAATATTTAGTATAAATAATTTTATTTACTTCTTTTATAGTATTTAATTTTAAAGGAGTTTTGGAGGAAAAAATGAAATTAAATGATAATATTTATGTACTAAAATTAAAAGCTACAATGAATCCTAATGAATATATATATCCTGTATTAATAGCTAAGGAGAATAGATTACTTTTAATAGATACTGGTAATCCAGGACAGATTGATGATATAAAAAAAGCTATTGAAGAGGAAGGGCTTAGCTTTCAAGATTTATCAGCAATAGTTATCACTCATCAAGATATAGATCATGTAGGATGTGTTAAGGATATTTTAAATGAGTTACCAAATGTAAAGGTATTTGCATCTGAAAATGAAGCTAGATATATAAATGGAACTAAAATGCCTACTAAAGTAGCAAATTTAGAAAGAAATCTTAACTATTTACCCAATGAAGCTAAAGTTTTATATGAAAAAATGAAAAATTTTTATTCTTGTAATAAAGTTGAGATAGATGAGATTTTAAATGATGGCGATTTGATTCCAGGATTTAATGAGGTGAGTGTTATTTATACACCAGGCCATACACCAGGTCATTTAAGCTTATATATAGAGGAGGAAAAAGTATTAATTGCTGGAGATGCATTTATAATTAAGGATGGGAATATAAGAACTACGGATAGTGATTTAAACTTTAATGATGAAGAATATTATAGCTCTTTAAAGAAATTACATAATTATGATATAAGAGAAGTTGTATGTTATCATGGAGGAATATACAAGAAAAATATAAATAAAGCTATTAAAGATATAATAAATATATAGTTAAGGGAAAGAAAAGAGTTAGAGATTTATATAAAAAAAGCTCTAACTTTTTTAGTTTAAGCATTATTTATAGATACTTTGTATAGAATTAAGTAAAAGTGGACAATAATTAAACTGAAGAAAAAAATGTTATATATAAGGAGAAGTATTTATGGATAAGGTTATATGCCCAAAATGTAATGAAATAGTAACTGAGGGAGCTGGAGTTAAGTCAGAAGGAATAATAACTTGTGAAAAGTGTAAATATCAACTACATTGGGAATGTGATGGAGAAAAGACTATTAGCAAATAATATTTTATATAAAAATATGCCTTTAGCATGGAGCAAATTATCTATGCTAAAGGCATATTTATTTTATTAATAAAAAACCTTTGTAGTGAAGAGATAATTAATATATTAAATTAAGTTTTTTAATTTAATAATAGGAAATATTTAGAACTATACTGAATAATAATACTAAAAAGGGGGCTTGTTAATGGAATATGCGGATGTTTATGACAAAGACAGAAGAAAGTTAGGAAAAACCGTACTAAAAGGAGATAAGCTTACCCCAGGAGAATATTATTTAGCAGTACATGTATGGATTATGAATAGTAAAGAACAGTTTTTGATTCAAAAAAGAGCTAGTACAGTCTTATATAATCCTAATAAGTGGTCTTTAACTAGCGGAGCAGCAATAGTAGGTGAAGATAGTTACGGAACATGCATAAGAGAAGTTAATGAAGAGCTTGGGATAGAACCTAATATGGATTGTGCTAAAGTTATGTTCACTCTAGAGAGAGGTGATAATTTTTGTGATATTTGGTTAGTTCAACAAGATATAAATTTGAATGAATGTGTACTTCAAGTTGAAGAAGTTAGCGAAATTAGATGGGCTACCAAAAAAGAAATTTTTAAAATGATAGCAAATGGAGAGTTTGTACCATATCCATATATAAAAAGGTTTTTTGAAAAGATTAGTTAGTGCTGATAGCAAGAGAAATATTTACTGATATAAGAAATACTTATCTGGTCATAGAAAGTATTTTCATCTCATTCAAAGCTAAATATTTCTCTTGTGAAAAAGCAAATTTAAATTATACATATTAAAAACTCTTAATTAATAAGGAGGAAAATCTAATGCGAAAAACTAAGGTATATTATAGAGGATGTTTAGTTGGAGGGGCTATAGGCGATGCTTTAGGCTGGCCAGTTGAATTTATGTCCTTGGAAGAAATAAAAAGTAAGTATGGAAAAAATGGAATAAATAACATTATTATAGGGAGACGAGGAAGAGCTGAAATAACAGATGATACACAAATGACTTTATTCACTGCAGAAGGATTATTAAGAGGAGAGACTAGAGGCTATAACAAGGGAGTAAGCGATAGTAATAAATGTATATATAATGCTTATTTAAGATGGCTATATACACAAGGTGATCCAGCAGATGATGATTTAAATATATATGATGGGTATTTAATTAAGCAAAAAGAATTATATGTAAAAAGAGCGCCAGGAATGACTTGTTTGACATCGTTAAGAAATAGAGAGTTAGGAACTATTGATAATCCTGTGAATGATAGCAAAGGGTGTGGATGTGTGATGAGAGTAGCTCCAGTGGGACTATTTTATAGACCTAACTTTGCTTTTAATAAAGGCATGGAATGTGCCGCTATAACACATGGTCATATTACAGGACATTTATCAGCAGGAGCTTTTGCCTATATTATTTCTAGTATAATATCTGGAATGGATATAGTTCACTCTGTGGAAGATGCTTTAATTGAACTTTCTAAATATTATAATAGTGAAGATGTTATAGATATATTAAAAAAGGCTATTAATTTATCTACAAGTAAAAAGAGTAATGAGATATGTATAAAAGAAATAGGACAAGGATGGATTGCGGAAGAAGCACTTGCTATAGCAGTTTTTTGCGCATTGAGATATAAGGATGATTTTGAAGAAGCAATAATAGCAGCGGTTAATCATAGTGGAGATAGTGATAGTACAGGAGCTATGACAGGAAATATTTTAGGTGCACATCTAGGTTTAAATAAAATTCCTAGAAAATGGACTAGTAAGTTAGAGTTATATGATGTAATAACTAAAGTTGCAGATGATTTATTAACAGGCTATTCTGATGAGGGAGATTGGTGGATGAAATATCCGGGATATTAAAGGATTATAGTTAAATCAAATGTAAATGTTATCATCGAAAGAATAAATAGAATAAGGTAGTAAGTGTGATATAATTATGTTAACAAATGAAAGAAGTATAAGGAGAGCGTATGGGAAAATCAAATGTTAATATAATTAAGAAAGAAAAAAGTATTATAAAAAACTTAGCAAAATGTGCTTGGATAATATATTCAAGTATTGCAGCTATATGTATAGCTGCAGTAACAATTATAAATTCTACATGGATATATAAGTTAGTAGTTAAAAAGTATGATTTAACAACTATAACAGGATTAAGTGAACAAGCTTTAATGATGGAATATGGAGGATTGATTAATTATCTTCAAAACCCATTTATAGACAAGCTTGAATTTGATAATTTTGTTATGAGTACTTATGGAGAAGTTCATTTTTACGAGGTTAAGAAGATATTTATAGCCTTGATGGTAATTATTGCTGTTTTTATAATGGCATTAGCTGGATGGTTCATTTTTAATAAATATAAAAAGGGTTCGATAAATATTAGAGGATTACTAAGAAATTTTAATAATAGTGCAAACCTATTAATAATATTCTTTATAGGAATAGTAGTTCTTTATTTAATAGATTTTTCATGGGCATTTACAATGTTTCACAAGTTGTTTTTTAGAAATGACTATTGGATTTTTGATCCAAGGATAGACCCAATTATAATTGCTCTTCCAGAGGAATTATTTATGATATGTGGGGGAGCAATTTTAATTTTATTAGTTATTATGATTATAGCTGTTAAATGGGGATATTATAGAAACAGAAATAATATTAAGTCATACTCAGAAAACAGTGCTATAGAGGTATAAATAGCATAATACGATTATGAGAGAAAATGGGAATAAAACAATTTATGCAAATTGCAAAAATTATAGTGAGATAATGTTCATGTTAAGAACATATTGTTTAGTACCAATAAAAGAGGAGTTAAGTAGCGATAAGATAGAGATTTAAATAAGGGGACTTATTTATTATAGGAATAAATGTATCAATAGTATTTTATAAGAATATGATGTAATGACAATAAATTTTAATTAGGATTTAAAATGAGTAAAACTAAGTCTGAAGTAAAAAAGATTAGAAAAAAGATATCATATACCTTAAAGCATGAAAGAGAATCTAAGAATCAACCATCATTTACTAAGGAGGATGCATTACTTATAGCTAGAGCCTTGAAAATTGATTTCGCTAAAGAAAAGTTTGATTTAGACGAGTTTACGGCTGGGGTTAATGTTGAACTTGAACATGGAACAAAGTGTCCCGAATGTAATGTAACCAAAAATGATCCAATACTTACAGGAAAAATAGCTTTAGCGCATTTGAAGGAGTTCCCGGATTATTACACAAGGTTAAAGAAGTTGGAGGAAGAAGCTACAAAATATTGGAGTGAAAATGTTTAGTTAATTTCCATGATTTTAGAGGCATAACTAGTAGAGATAAGATTAGTTGAGAAAAACTACTAGATGAATTTGATAATATAAGACAATTGCCTTCGGAATAGAGTTATGACACTCTGCCGAAGGCACATTTTTTTAAAATTAAGTTTTTATTAGTTATGCAGTAACGCTAACTATCCAGTCTTTACATTGTGGAATTGTGCAAGCTACGTCTTGAGGATCTACCTTTGTTACAAATATTATATCTCTAGTATCTACAGTTGGTCTAAGTTTTTCTAATATTTCATCAGAATTTAAATCAGATACTACTAAGAAACCGGTAGGGGTAAAATGTGCCCATTTTCCTAGTGTTTCTATTGTACAAACTAAATCATAATCTGGATCCCCTCCGCATCCACAATCTTCACCGTGTTCGTGGTCTTCTCCACAACCACAGCTATCACTATGTTCGTGATGATGGGCTTCTCCACATCCACAGTTATCATTATGCTCGTGGTGATGCTCATCTCCACATCCACAACTTTCACTATGAGCATGTGTTCTTTGTTGCATAAAATATGTAATTAAATGTACTGCCATAATAACACTCCCTTTTTATTTATTTTTTACTTAAGTTCATTTAAGAAATTAGAACTTTAAAGATTTACTTAACTGTATACTATACTACTTGGGATTAAAAAGCAAATAATCAAAAATAACGTATATAAGATATATTTATAAATTTTAAATGTAAAGCGATTATAAAGTTGAAAAATAACTATATATGAATTAAATTCGAGATTTTATTTGCAATTAGATTAAAATTAAATATTTATACAAAAATTAATGGAAGAGACTTAAAGAAGATTCTAGATTGATTTAAAAGTTAAATAATATTTATAAAAGTCAGCATAGGAATAGTCTATGTTAACTTTTATATTAACGAATAATTAATAAAAATATAGAAAAAAAATCAATAAAAAGTGGTAAAAATTTACAACAAGGGGTATAATAATTATATATAGATATTAAAAGTTACTAAGGGATAAATAAAAATAATCTTGAGAATGTGTTTATTTCTTGTTAACGTTTAAATGGGTGGTAAAAGGGAGATGTAGCTATGAAAGAGAGAGTAAAAATAATTTTTCAACGTATACTATGGAACCACAAAAAAAGAGTGATGTATAGAAAGCGTAATAAGATAAAGAATGAAAAAATAAAAAAAGCTATATAGTAAAAGAATTATTTAAGATACAATATATAAATTTCATATAAACTTTAGTATATTAAAAAATATTATATACATTAGAGATAGTTAGATAATATAAAAAGTAGAGCTTCGGCTCTATTTTTTTATTTTAGTTATATATAAGGTGAAATCCTTAGACCCGTGGAATCACAAATATATCAGCATAGCAATAGTATAGTAGTGAAAATTTTTATTAATGGAGAAATATAAAGTGGGATATTATGTTGGAGTTAGTGGCAATACAAAAATTTATGTAGAGGACATTAATATAGAATGTAAGGACGTTATAGTGTTTCTACATGGATGGCCAGGAAACCATAACTTATTTGAATATCAATTTGATTACTTTTCACAAAAGGGATATAGATGTATAGGGTTAGACCAAAGGGGATTTGGAAAATCTGATAAACCATCATATGGGTATGATTATAATACATTGGCTGATGATATAAAATCCGTTGTTGATCAGTTTAAGTTGAAAGATTTCACATTAGTGGGACATTCTACTGGGGGAGCTATTGCGATAAGATATATGGCAAGACATAATGGCTGTGGAGTATCAAAACTTGTATTATGTGCAGCTTCAGCACCTAGTCTTATAAAACGACCTGACTTTCCTTATGGGTTAGATAAATCAGCGGTTGATAATATAATAATGGGAACTTATATGGATAGGCCTAAGATGCTAGAAGACTTTGGGAAAAGTTTTTTCTATAGGAAGGTAAGCAGACCGTTTTCAGAATGGTTTTTACAATTAGGTTTCCAAGCAGCAGGATGGGCTACAGCAGAAGTTGCCGTACATGGATTAATGAGTGTCTTTTTGAAGATATGAAAGAAATAAATGTTCCTACACTAATCATGCATGGAATCCACGATAAAGTAATTTTACCTCCACTTGGAGAGGTGCAAAATAAACTTATTAAGAACTCTAAACTAGTAAAGTTTAAGAAAAGTGGACATGGACTATTTTATGATGAGAAAGATAAATTTAATGAAGAATTGATGAGATTTATTGAGGAGGATAATTAAATTTAATTATTCCAGTCTTCGCATATGATTTGCTAATTTGAAGTAATGCAGATATTAACTTATGTTATAACTGTAAATAAAACTATGATATAATATGAAATAACAGTAATAGAAAAAGAGGCGATAATAATGCAACTATCAAAATTTACAGATTATGCTTTTAGAGTATTAATATATTTAGCAAATAATAGAGATAAACTTTCTACTGTAGAAGAGCTGGCAGTAGAGTTAAATGCATCAGAGCATCATATAAAAAAAGTAGTTCATAAGCTTGCAAAAACAGATTTTATAATATCTATAAAGGGAAGAACTGGTGGACTTAAGCTGGGACTAGAGCCTGAAGAGATAAATTTAGGAGATGTTCTTAAGTTAACAGAGGATAATCTTAATCTAATTGAATGTTTCAATAAGCCAGATAGTTGTCCATTTATGGCTCCTGGCTGTAAGCTTAAAGGCATATCAGCAGGTGCACTTAATCGATTTATTGATGAATTTTCAAAATATACACTAAAAGATATTTTATAAAAAATAGTATTAATGGGAATTATAATGATAGATATAGCAAAAGGTGAGTGTTTAGTATGTTATATAATGCATTATTATTTCCATTATTTTTTTCTATGTCATTATTTATGAACAGGGGACAGGTAGAGAGTAGTCCTGATATTAAGAGAGCAGTAGAGGAGTGTATAGATAATTATAGTGAAAATGTAGCTGTATATTATTATAGATTAGATGGAAAAAAAGAATATTATTTAAATGAAGACAAGGTATTTAGAGCAGCTAGTTTAAGTAAGGTTCCTCAGGCAATGGAGGTGTTAGATAAAGTAAGTAATGGTGAGTTATCTTTAGATACAATAATAGAATATAGTGAAGAGGATTATGAAGAAGGCACAGGAATACTTAAATTAAAAGAGAACATAGGAAGTATGACTGTAAAAGAAGCTTTAGAATTATCATTACTTTACTCTGATAACATTGCTAATAATATGTTGAACAGGATATGTGGCTATGATTTAAATTATTATATATCAAAATTAAGTGGTGAAGATATAACTGTGGGAAATATTACAACAGCAAAAGAGCAGGTTGAAATTTATCGGAAGCTTTATTCAGATGAGAAATATTCTTTAATATTAGACTTGCTAAAAAAGACATGCTGTCATGATAGATTAGACAAGTATATTGAAAATGATAAAGTAGCCCATAAATTTGGGAACTATTATCGATATTATCATGATGCAGGTATTATATATGACGACAATCCATATATATTGGTGGTTCTAACTAAGGATATAGGAGCATTATCAGAAGTTCTTGAAGATGGAGCAATAGAAGATGAAAGAAGGTTAATTGATGATGGAGAAAAATCCTGTGAACTTATAGCTGAAATATCTATTAAAATATATCAATGCAATTAAAATAATGAGTTTCTTAATATATAATATATTAAAGTATTAGTAATAACTTGACTATAAAATAATTGTTATATTTTCACATATTATTAGAAATATGATAAAATATATGTGAAATTATATTGATTGAATCTGTTAAGTTGATATGAAAAAATAGCTTGATTTTTCATAGAATTGCTCGCTCTTTGAAAATTATATAAGTTTGAATTTTTTATTGTATGGTAAACAAACCTACAATAAAATTGAT
>NZ_JACOOP010000081.1:0-8975 GCF_014287725.1 Clostridium sp. NSJ-49
CCCATAGCATAAGCTAGTAAGATCCCTTGAAGAACACAAGGTTGATAGGTCAGAGGTGTAAGTGCGGTAACGTATTTAGCTGACTGATACTAATAGGTCGAGGGCTTGACCAATAAAAATATAAAATTCATGTGCAATTTTCAGAGAACACTCTGAAAAGTAAATAACCAAAAATAATTGGACTATTACTTATATCTGGTGATGACGGCGTAGAGGAAACACTCCTTCCCATTCCGAACAGGAAAGTTAAGCTCTACAGCGCCAATGGTACTGCACGGGAGACTGTGTGGGAGAGTAGGACGTTGCCAGGTGCTGAGGATCTTTAGCTCAGTTGGTTAGAGCAACCGGCTCATAACCGGTAGGTCCGGGGTTCGAGTCCCTGAAGGTCCACCATTTTTGGGGGTATAGCTCAGTTGGGAGAGCACTTGCCTTGCACGCAAGGGGTCAAGGGTTCGACTCCCTTTACCTCCACCAAAGCTACGAAGTATTTCGTAGCTTTTTTATTTTGTAAAAATTTAATAAAATGTCGTAATATATCTAAAATTTGTGCATTTTATTTATGGGAATATAATAAAAATGAGATATAATTAATGTTATAGAGAGGTAATAAAATATTATTTAGAAATAATATTTAATATGGGGAGTTGAGTCAGGATGAATAATAGGGAAGAACTAGAATTGAGACTTAAAGAATTAAAATTAAAAAAGCGGGAATTAGTGTTAGCTAATAAAAATACGGACAAGATAGATAAAGACATTAAAAACATAGAAATAGAGATAGAGTTATTACTAGAAAATAAAGAATCTAAATAATAAAATGGAGCATAAAAAATAGAATAGTATTGTTATATAAGTATATAAATTAAATTATTATCATATATGTATAAATTTTAGCATATTAATTTCTTAGGTAATAATATTACCATAAATAAATGAGGAGGCAATCTTTATGATAAGAACTGTGGTATGCGAAAAAGAAGGTTGTAGCGGGAATACATTTTTTATAGAGACTGATAATAATAATCTTAAATTAACTTGTAAGAACTGCGGAAGTCAATATGAAATTGATATTAGCTATTATGATTTTACAATGTTATCGAATTGTTCCAAATGTAATAATGATACATTTAAAGTATTTAGAGATTTAGATAAAGAAGGAGTCTATGTTAAATGTGCTGAGTGTGGCTCTACACCAGAAAAGGTATATATAGATTCAGATGGAGTACAAGTTTCTTATGAAATTAAACTTTTAAGTGATATAAAAGAGGTTATGTATTTAATAGAACAAAGGGTTTGTAATTTAGAAATGAGAATTCAAGATTTAGAAAGAGGACAAAGTACTATTGAAGAATCTTTAGCATATGTAAATAAATATTTAATAGATAAAGTGTAAAAATAATTAGGAGAATAAAATGAGAAACAGAAGATTAATAATACGATGGATTGCGTTATTATTCTGGATGGGGTTGATATTTTATATGTCAAATCAACCAGGGGATGTATCTAGTAAACAAAGTGGATTGGTATTGAAATTATTTCAGTTTATAGGAATAGATTTAAATAATGAATTAAGTGAGCTTGCAACATTTATAGTAAGAAAAACAGCTCATTTCACAGAATATTTTATATTGTATTTCTTAAGTATTAATGTTATGAAATGTTATTTAAATATAAAAAATACTATTTTTTATTCTTTTATATTTTCATTTTTTTATGCTTGTACGGATGAAATACACCAATATTTTATTCCAGGAAGGGCGATGGCATTTAGAGATGTTTTAATTGATTCAGCTGGAGCTTTATTAGCTATGATTATTGTAAGTATAAAGATTAAGATAAATAAGAAAAAAGAGAATAAACTTAACGCAAGTTATTAATTAGTATACTAATTATAATTAAATATAAAAGTCTATTAATAGAATTATATTAGTAATAAATTTGAAGTTAAGTAAAAATGAATTAGAGCAAGGCTTGTACATAAGATTAATTATTGTGTGTAAGTCTTGTTTTTTTATAAATATTTAAATGAAAGTTAGTAATAATATGAACCACTTAATATATAAATTACTTACATAGGGTAATATTCAAATGATTACTCTTATATAAATTGGGAATAATTTTATAATAATTAGGAAAATTAATCATGAATAGGCAATTATGTATAAGTACTATTTTAGAATATAATTTCATAAAAATTAACTATATAATCAATAATATTTAGTAATTTAGATGAAAGCAATCCAAACAAATTCATATAAGAAAGGTGGGTGAAAGATAATACTACTATAAGTATTATCGATGTATTATGAAAGACTATAGCATTAAAAATCTAAGAAATGTAGGTTTAATAGGACACGGAGCTACAGGGAAGACATCTTTAGCAGAAGCACTATTATATTATGCTAATACCACTGACAGATTAGGTAAGATTGAAGATGGAACTACGGTAATGGATTATGATCAAGAAGAAAAGAGAAGAGGAATATCATTATCAACATCTATAGCTTATCTTGAAAATGGTGATACTAAGATAAATTTAGTTGATATGCCTGGATATTTTGATTTTCAGGGTGAAATGGTTCAAGGAATGAGAGCTGTGGACATTGCAACAATTGTTGTATGTGGTGTATCAGGAGTTCAAGTAGGAACTGAAAAAGCATGGGATTACTGCAATAAAATAAAATTACCAAGAGCATTTTTTATAAACAAGTTAGATAGGGAAAATTCTCACTTTGATAAAACCTTAGATGAATTAAAAGAAAAGTTTGGTATGAGTGTTGTTCCTATTCAATATCCAATAGGAAGAGAAAATGATTTTGATGGAATTGTAGATATAATTTCAAAAACTGCTATAAAAGTTGATAAGAAGACTTTAAAGTGTGAAAATATAGATATTCCAGAAGATTTAGTTGATAAAGTTGATGAATGTAAACAAATGTTAATGGAATCTATAGCTGAAACTGATGAGGAACTTTTAGATAAATATTTAAACGATGGTGAATTAAGTGATGAGGATCTTTACTTAGGATTAGTAAAAGGTTGTGCTCAAGGAGATATAGCACCAGTGTTATGTGGAAGTGCTACTAAGTTAGTAGGAATAAAATCATTTATAGATAATATAGTAAATTGTTTTCCATCACCGGAATATTCATTATCACAAAAAGCAAAAAATTTAAGTAATGGTGAAGAGGTTTTCATAAAAATAGGAGATAATAAGCCATTTTCTGCGATGGTATTTAAAACTATAACTGATCCATTTGTTGGCAAAATATCTTTATTTAAAGTAATAACAGGAAAGATAGATGGCGATGTTAACGTTTTAAATTCTAATAAGGAAAAAACAGAAAAATTAAATCATTTATTCTTTATGAGGGGAAAAAATCAAGTTCCAGTACAAGAAATAATTGCTGGAGATATTGGAGCAGTTGCTAAACTTCAATATACAGGTACTGGAGATACTTTATGTAGTCAAGATTTCAATATAATGTATGACAAGATTAATTTTCCAACAGCAGTAATGCCAATGTCTATTTTACCTAAGGCTAAAGGTGATGAAGAGAAGATATCTTTAGCACTGTCTAAATTATCAGAAGAAGATCCTGTATTTAAGGTTGAAAGAGATACAGAAAATGCAGAGACTGTAGTTTGGGGATTAGGAGAAACTCATTTAGAAGTTATAGCTAGTAGATTAAAAAATAAATTTGGAGCTGATGTTACGCTACAACAACCTAAGGTACCTTATAGAGAAACTATTAAAGGTAGAGCAGATGTCCAAGGAAAACATAAAAAACAATCAGGTGGGCATGGACAATATGGAGATGTTAAAATTATATTTGAACCAAGAAATGATGGAGAACTTGATTTAGAATTTGTTGATAAAGTAGTTGGAGGAGCTGTACCAAGAAACTTTATTCCAGCAGTTGAAAAGGGATTAAGAGATTGTTTATCAAATGGAGTTTTAGCAGGATATCCTGTTATAGGCTTAAAAGCAACTTTATATGATGGATCTTATCATCCTGTAGATTCATCTGAAATGGCATTTAAAATAGCAGCTTCAATAGCTTACAAAAAAGGATTAGAAGAAGCTAAACCTGTATTATTAGAACCTATTATGAGTGTGGAAATTTTAATACCAGACGAATATATGGGAGATGTAATGGGAGATATAAATAAGAAGAGAGGAAGAGTTATAGGTATGGAGCAAGAAGGAAAACTTCAAAAAGTTATTGCTGAAGTCCCTATGGCTGAAATGTTTAATTATTCTACAGATTTAAGGTCAATGACCCAAGCAAGAGGAAGCTATGTAAGTAAGTTTGCTAGATATGAAGAAGTTCCTTCAACAGAAGTTTCTAAAATACTAGATGAAGCTAAGAGATTAAAGGAAGAAGCTTAATAAAAAAGCTACCTATATGGTAGCTTTTTTATTATTTTATGAATAAATAAATAATTCTTACATAAAATAATTATATGTAAAGAGTTTGTAAAAATAAGCTGCAAGAAATGGAGGTAAGATATGTCTGATTATAAGATGGATATAAGAGGAGCATTAGGACTTGGAGAATATAGTGATATTCATGATTATATGGGAATAGTTGATAAGAATGATAACTTTACTATAACATTAGATACGAAGAATAAACAGCATATAAGCATAATTACCTCAATGTTAAAAGAAAATGATTTTAATATTTTAGAGCAAGGAATAAGTAGTGGTGGAGATTATTATATAACAGCTAATAAATATAGATAGTACATAACTCTAAAGCACAACAATGCTTTAGAGATTTTTATTGTTAATTATTATATACCTTTATTTGTAAAGAGTATATAATTTAAATTAAGAATATTTAGATATGTGAGGAAGTTATAATATGAAAAATATAGATATCAATAAAGATCTGGAATATATTATTGGTGAAATTTTGATAAAAAATCACTTAACGATTTCCACAGCAGAATCATGTACGGGTGGTATGGTTGCAGCTAAATTAATATCATACCCAGGAATATCAGCTGCTTATTTAGAGGGATCTGTAACATATTCAAATGAAGCAAAGATAAGTAGACTAGGCGTAAGAGAAGAGACATTATTACAATATGGCGCTGTAAGTGAAGAAACAGCAAGAGAAATGGTTAATGGAATTGCAAAGGTAAGTGGATCAAAAGTAGCAATTTCAACTACAGGTTTAGCTGGGCCAGGAGGCGGGTCAATTGAAAAACCTGTAGGATTAGTATATATAGGAATATATTTAAATGGAGAAACAGTAGTGAAAAAATTTAATTTTACTGGAGAAAGAAATGAAATTAGAAAAGAAACTACAATTTCTGCGTTAAAGATGCTTATAGATTTATTAACTAAAAGAGGATATTTATAAAATAAAAAATAATCCCTCTAAATTTAAATGTTATTAAAGGGATTATTTTTGTATATAAATAAAATGGGGGAGAGGCGATTAATTATGAAGTATAATTTACTTCATTAAATATTATTAACAAATAAGATGAGTATTATACAATCTTAAATCAAATTATTACTATATTATCTATGTTGGGGAGGGAATTTATGAAGAAAATAAAAGAGGCTAATATTTATTTTTTAATAATTATGTTATTACAACTATTTTTACCAGTATATATACTTTTTAGAGCTTTAAATATAAATGATATAAGATGGATGTTAACAATAAATCACATAATAATTTTTATAGTACCAGCATTAATATACTTATTAATTACTAAGCAATCACCCAAAAAGGTATTAAGATTAAATAAACTGCATATAAAGGATATTTTTATTGTTATATGTTTAGCTTTTGTATGTCAGCCTATAATGACTTTCTTTTCTTTAATATCACAGTTCTTTTTTGAAAATGAGATAGGAAATTTTGTTGGAGAAATTGTAAATACTCCTTATTGGATATTATTATTATTGATAGCAGTACTTCCGGCAATAACAGAAGAAATAACAATAAGAGGTATAGTGTTATCAGGATATGATAATAAGAACATATATGTAGTTTGTATTGCAACAGGACTTTTATTTGGAATAATGCATTTAGATCCACAACAGTTTCTTTATGCTACAGCATTAGGATTTATTTTAGCATTAGTAGTAAGGATAACCAATAGTATTTTTGCTTCGGCAATAATGCATTTTATTATTAATGGAACATCAATAACTATACAAAAGATAGTATCATTTTTGCCATCTAATGTAGACTCTGAAATTAGTTTAAAAGCAATTTCATTAGGAGAAAAATTAATATTAACGTTTCAATATGGATGTATGGCAATATTATTCGCTTATATAGCATATCTTTTAATAAAGAAGCTTAAGAAGGATAATATAAAACGAGGAACAATAAGTAAAGAAATTTTCTATAGAAAAAACAATGAAGAAAATGTATTTAATATATATTTTATTTTTATAATAGTTATATATTTATTAGTTATGGTAAGACAAGTTACGTCAGGAAATATTTAAAAAATATACAAGCTTAAAAAATCTAAAGGTACTTATGCTTTTAAGCATTTTGTACTTTTAGATTTTTTAATTATTTAACCATTGAATTAGAGTTTGGAAAAATTGTTGAGAAATCATTTTTAGATATCCATCCTCTACAATTAATGTCGCTATCAATTGGAAGATTAACATAAAACCAAAGTAGATTATCTACTAATGCACTATCAAGAATTTTAACTTCCATTTTTATTGATAAGGTATTTAACTTAGGTGAATCTAGTGTCGGAGCTAGATATAACTTAGCACTTGTATTAGTTATCCCAATTTGAGAAGAAGGATTAATAAATTTAATATTTAGAGGTTTATCAATGGTTGCTAATGATCTATGTTGAGTTTTACATTTCCTAAGTTGATTAGAAGTAATCATTAATTGCTTTTTTACTTTAGCAAGCTGTTGATCATAATATAAATATACTCCTGCTATAGCAGATATAAGAATTATAAAAATTACGAATTGCAAATTAACCTCCGATATAAAGTGTTATATATTACAAGTATATTTTTATAATTACAAAAAATACATATTATAAAATTAAATAAATTTATTTGACATAATATAAGTTATTTGGTATAATTGTCTGTGTTAAGGCTCGATAGCTCAGTCGGTAGAGCAGAGGACTGAAAATCCTCGTGTCCCTGGTTCGATTCCTGGTCGAGCCACCAGGAAGCAACTTACATTCGTAAGTTGCTTTTTTTATTTTTTCTAATTAATACTCAAATTTATTAGAGTATTTTCATTTTAATATCAAGAGTAACTTAACTAGTATTTTATAATTATCCTAATGATATGAAATAAATAAAAATTATAAATATAAGGAACTAATTGGATGTCTAATGCGTCTAATATGTATAAGCAATTGATAAATATTATTTAGGTAAAGTTAACTTTTAAGTAAGAAATTATTAATAATTATACTATATAATTTAAGTATAGAATTCTAAGGAGGTAATTATGGTTAAGTTTTTAGAAAAAATGATACTTTCAGATAAAGATTATGAATATTTAACTAAAGGAATAGCTATAGGGGTAGGCACTGGAGTTTTAGTTGGAGCTATTATAGGAAACATAACTTTAACTTTTGCTGCTGGTGGAGTAATTGGAATTTTATCAGCATTTATATATTCTATTTATAAAAGAAATAGAATTAGTGATTGAATATTAAAATATATACATAAATTTTACGATAAGAAGAGGTCGTTTAAATATACTGTAACTTAATTTTGAAAAAGATTAATCAAGTAATCAGTTTATTTAAGCGACCATTTTTTTATATATTTTCTATTTGCCAATCTATAGGAGTTTTATTTACTGATTCTAAAAAACTATTTGTTTTAGAAAATGGCTTAGTTCCAAAGAAGCCTCTAGATGCAGATAATGGACTAGGATGTACAGACGTAAGTATTAGATGTCTTTTATTTGTTATAAGGGATTTCTTTTTAATTGCATTGTTTCCCCAAAGTATAAAAACTACAGGATCTTCTTTTTCGTTTACTAAGGAAATTATTTTATTAGTAAAGGTCTCCCAACCGATATTTTTATGAGAGTTAGCTTGACTAGCCCTAACAGTCAATGAGGTATTAAGGAGTAGAACACCTTGATCGGCCCATTTTTTTAAGTAGCCATTGTTTGGTATGTAGCATCCTAAATCTGATTTTAGCTCTTTGTATATATTTAATAGAGAAGGGGGGATAGGTACATTAGGATTTACTGAAAAACTTAATCCATGTGCTTGATTAGGGCCATGATAAGGGTCTTGACCCAATATTACTACTTTAACATCTTTGTATGGAGTAAAATGCAATGCATTAAAAATATCATATTTATCAGGATAAATAGTATTCTCTTTATATTCTTTAGCCAAAAAACTCCTTAAAGATAAATAATAATCTTTATTAAATTCTTCTTCTAATAAGTCTTGCCAGTCATTATTAAGTATTTTTTTCATTAATATCACCTCAATAAATAATTTTACCTATATAGCATACAAGTATTATAAACTTACGAAATTAATAAAACAATAAACAAAAATAATGTTTATTGGCAGAAACGCTACCTAGTATATCAATAATAGAAAAAATAAGAATTATAGAGATAAAAAGAAAAAAATATGGATAATGTAGAATAATTAAATTAAAATTGTGAATAATAATGTAAGAATAATGTTAAGATAAATCTCGTCGCTGATGCGAAACAACAAAAAAGCACAAGATAAAAAAGTGTTTGACAGTTGTTTTGATAAGTGATAAGATAAGTCTCGTTGCTAACGAAACTAAGTCAAAAAAACTTTGAAAAAAAGTTGTTGACATAAAGTTGAGTGAGTGATAAGATAAGGAAGTCGCTTGAAGCGATAACAAAATATGGTCTTTGAAAATTGAACAGAATATAGTTAAAATAAATCCAGCAATTCTTTTGAGAGTTTTTAAGTGAGATTCTAAATTTTAATTTAGAAAA
>NZ_JACOOP010000082.1:0-8624 GCF_014287725.1 Clostridium sp. NSJ-49
AGAAATGGTATATTATTGCATGAAAAGAAAATAGCGTAAAGGTATATTTTTACAGAGAATAGGAGGCTTATAACCTCCTATTTGTCGTGTCAAAAAACTTGTTCATTTAGAAATAATTTCATATAAATATATGAATAAAAAATAAAAAGACCGTCTACTGAAATGATTTTAAAAATCATTTCAGAGACAGCCCCTTTTTATATTAATAGATTAACTTAAATATTAAATATGTTTTATAAGTAAATTGAAATAGTAATTATTAGTTGAATACAGCGGTTACCCATTCATTAGTTTGATGCTTTTCTAAAAGAGTAAAGCCATACTTTTCAACATTAGATTTTACCTCTTCAAAGCTCCATTCCACAAGACCTGACACTAATAAGTTTCCACCATGGTTTAGATGAGATTTTATAAAATTCATGAACATTTTAGTTTCTTCTCCACCGATATTTATAAAAATCCAATCAAATTTATCCTGTATTAATGAAGTATTATCTAATATATTACCAACAATAGTAGTTATATTTGTAAGATTATTTAAAGAAGCGTTAAGCTCAACTTCATCTTGTACATCACGAATATCTACAGCTGTTACAGATGATGCACCGGCAATTGAGGAAGCTATAGAAAGAATCCCTGATCCAGTACCAATATCAAGCACAGATTTATTTTTTAAATTTAATTTATTAAGTAGTAATCTTAATATATCTTGAGTTGTTTCGTGAAGTCCAGTACCAAAAGCTCCTTGAGAAATAAAATTTATTTTTTTCTTATGGTCAAAGTTTTCTTCAGGGCCAGCAATAACCCATGTATCGTCTAAGTGTATTATAGGAGACTCAAAAGTAGTATAATCGTTAGTATTTTCTTCAACATTGATATAATCAATTTTTAAAATGTTTTTTAGAGTAATTAAAAATTCATCTAATAATTCTTTAGATTCTTCAAAAGCTACCTTTAGAATTATATCTTCATCATCCTTTTCTAAATAGCCGTATCCATAATCATCTGTAGTTATTTCCAAAGGGTTTTCATAAAATACATTGTATATATCATTTATTGCTAAAGTTTCAATTGTAGAGTCTAATAAAGCGTATGGAAGCTTATATGAAATTATAAACATAATATCATCCTTTCAAGTAATTATTTTATCTTTTGTTTATTAGAATTAGTAGTTTTCTTCTTAAATTTTGAATTATTTTTAGAAGTATTTCTTTTTTTTGATGAAACTACAGATTTAGAAGATTTATTCTTAGCTTTATTTTTGCTTTTAGAAAAATTATTTTGTTTTGTAGAATCTTTTTCAGTTGTTTTTTCTTTCAATAATGTAGAGTTTTTTATTTCTACCGGTTTTTTAGCTACAGAATATCCGAATTTTCCAAGAGGATATTTATCCATCTTGTAATATTCTCCGTGACAATATGTAATTAAATCAGCTTCTTCAAAGTGAATCTTACCCTTATCATCCATAAGACTTGCATCTACGTGGGATCCAACAACATCAGCGATAAATAAATCATGAGTACCTAAAGGAATAATACTTTTAACTTTACATTCTATCGATATAGGACACTCATCTATATAAGGAACGTTTATATTACTTCCTTCTTTCATAGTAAAGTTCATTTCTTTAATTTTATCGAATTTTCTACCAGGTCTAACGCCACAGTAATCTACAGCTTTTGTCATTTTTGAAGTAGGAAGATTTACTGTAAATTCCATAGTTTCTTTTATATATTCATAGGAAAGACGTTCTGGTCTTACTGAAATTGAAAGCATTGGAGGTTTAGTACAAACTGTTCCTGTCCAAGCTACAGTAAAGACATTTTCCTTTCCTTCTTTGTTTCTTGAAGTTATCAAGACTACTGGAACAGGGTTTAAGATAACACTGCCTTTAAAGTCTACTTTTTTAGTCATATTAAATTCACACCTTTTTTAAAATTATCTTAAAGATTATAACATAATAATTAACGATTAAAAAAGAAAAATAAATAATTTAGTATAAACTAGATATATTATGTATAGATTTTTAATTATTAATAAAAAACGACTGCTTAAGCAGCCGTTTTTCTATCTGTAGTATCTATTTCTTCTATTTTTTCTACTTGATTTTCTTATTAAATTAACTATTATAACAATTAATACGATAGCAATTATAGTACCTATTATTACAGCTGCATAAACAGGCAAGTTAGCTTTGAATATTTGGCCTGTAGTTAAAGCAATAGTTCCTTTAACAGTTTCAGTAAAATGTCCTATTGAGAAAGTTAAATCAACAGAGTTATTAGATGCAACCTTCCAAGCATCGGCATCTGTATTAGATAGAGAAAGGTTTGCATTTGTATCATTAAAATCATTTTTATAGTATTCTACATCTTGAGCTAATATAACTGGCGCAGTTATTGTTTTTGTTGGCCCAAAGAATTTAAATAGTTTGTAGCTTAAATCTACGTTTCCTATTTCTTCTCCAGTTGTTTTATATGGAACTTTGCTAACTTCGTAGCTATAGTCAGCTACAGCTTTAGTATCATTAAATACATTTGTACCATCAGAGCCATAATCAGATCCAAGTACAACAGTAACTAAATTTCTGTCATCCCTATTATAAAATCCAACAAAGCAATGACCAGCTAAAGTTTCAGTACCAGTTTTTCCACCAACATTACCATCTTTATTAAGATTCTTGTTTCTTGTTTCAAGATCAATTCTACCACCATTAAGATACACAGGAGTATCTTCTAATTTCATAGTTTCTCTTATCCAATCATTTTTATAAGCTGCTATACCTATTAATGCTAAGTCATAAGCTGTAGTTGAATTATTGTTATTAGGATTTGTAGGATCTTCTAATCCATTTGGACTAACAAAATTTGAATTAAGTGCACCAAGTTCTTTGGCTTTTTCATTCATCATCTTTGAAAAAGCTTCAATTGAACCTGCAACTGATTCTGCCATAAGAACAGAAGCATCATTAGCAGAAAAAATCATAACAGCTTTCATAACATCATCTGCTGTCATAGTATCGCCAGGTTTTACACCTCCAGCTATAAAACCACTTAAAGTAGTTTCAGTAAGTGATGCAGAAGTTTCAGTATAACTAATTAAATCACCTTTATTTTTATTTTCAGCAAATAATAACGAAGTTAGTAATTTTGTTGTACTTGCTGGAGAACGCTTCATATCAGCATTTTTAGAGTAGATTACTTCTCCTGTATCTATATCCATAGTTATTGAAGATGCTCCAATAATTTCTGGAGCTTGTAATTCAGTTGCAAAAGCTTCAATATTACCTATAAAAGGTAGAATTAAAGTTAAGCAAAGTAATAAAACCATACCTTTAAAAAATCTTTTCGTCATTTAATTTCCCCGTCCTTTTAATTTGTATAACTTTTAAAGATTACTTACCAGAAAGTCTAGTAATCATTTTTTCTTTTGCTTTCAATTCTAAACTATCATCTAGTTTTTCTAGAGCAATTTCTGAGTATTTTACATCAAGAGCAGTTTTAATAAATCTATCTGCAAGCTCAGGGTTTTTGGCTAGTAATGAACCGTGGAAGTATGTGCAATAAGTATTTTTATATACACAACCTTCGTATCCATCTGAACCATTGTTGCCATAACCGTGAATACATTTTCCTAATGGTTTAAGACCATTAACGTAAGTTCTACCTGAGTGGTTTTCAAAGCCTACGTAAGTTTCATCAAATTCTTCGTTATAGATAACAGTATCACCTATAAATCTTTTATCACCGGCTTCAGTATAAATATCTAATATTCCAAGGCCTTCTATTTTTTCACCATTAGGTGCAGTATAGTATTTTCCTAAAAGCTGATAACCACCACAAATAGCAATCAGTACTTTACCACTATTTATGTATTTAGATAATTCTTCTTTTTTATTATTCATCAAATCATCTGAAACGATTGATTGCTCAAAGTCTTGACCACCACCAAAGAATACAATGTCATAATCTTCTGAATTAAATGTATCATTCATAGATACATTTATAATATTAACTTTTATACCCCTAGCTTCAGCTCTATGCTTGAGTATTAGTATATTACCAACATCACCATAAACATTTAAAAGATCAGGATATAAGTGGCATATATTTAATTCCATAATAATCCTCCAATATTACCAAAGATTTTTTATATAACCTTTAGAGTGTAAGTGCTTTCTATAATTAATCATAGCTGTATAAGTGGCAAGAATATAAACTTTTTTATTCTTACTACCTTTTATGCTTTCTGTTAGTGCATCATATTCTTCATTTATTGAAAATTTTGAAGAGTCTAAGCCAGCAGTTTTTAGTCTTACAGCCATATCATAAGATCTTAATCCAGAAACATATATCTCGTTTAATTCTACATCATTTAAGTGTTCAAAATTTACATCCCAAATCCAAGATACATCTCTTCCATCAGCATAATTATCATTAAGTATAAATGCAGCAGAGAATGGATCTTTACTAAGACATAAAGTATCCAATGCTTGGTTGTAGCCAGCTGGATTTTTTACTAATATTATTTTAACTTCTTTATCATCAATATTAATAGTCTCTTGTCTTCCAAAGCTAGAACTTTGACTTTCTAATGATTTTTTAATTGTTAAGTCATCTACTCCAAGCTCCTTTGTAATACTATAAGCACAAAGGGCATTATAGATGTTATATACTCCTGATTGACTAAGGAATATTTCTGTATCATTAATTTTTACAGTAGAGCTTTCAGATGTAAGATCTATAATTTCATCTACTCCGTATTTTAGTTCAGGACGTTTATATCCACAGCCTGTACAGTAATAGTCACCTAAGTGATTATATGTAACAAAATTATATTGGTATGGAGTTTTACAGAATTTACAGAACTTTGCATCTGCATTTATGTCTATTGTTTTATTCTCATTTATATGTGTTTTAAATCCATAAAAAACTACAGGATTTTTGATATCAAGCTTACCAAGTAGAGATTCATCACCATTTAAAATAAGTTTCGAAGTTGGAACGTTAGTTACACCTTCTAAAATTTTAGTTAGAGTAGTATATACTTCTCCATATCTATCAAGTTGATCTCTAAATAAATTTGTAACTGTAATTATATTTGGAGTAATCTTTTCAGTTATAAATTTTACATTAGCTTCATCTACTTCAATTACTGCATATTTTTCATGATTTTTATCTGAAAATTTATAGTTATCTATAAAAGTAGTAACTATTCCAGAATAAAGGTTTGCACCTGTATTATTTGTAATAACTGAATAACCTTTTTCTTTCAGTATATTGTAAATCATGCTTGTAGTTGTTGTTTTTCCGTTTGTACCCGTTACAAGGATTACATTATATCCTGAAGCAACCTTAGTTAAAATATCCTTATCTAATTTTAATGCAACCTTACCAGGAAAAGTTGTACCACCTTTTAAAATAGTTTTAGTAAGGAATATTGTAAATTTAGTTGCTAAAATACTAATTATTGATTTAATACTAATTTTGCTCACCGCCTATATAATTTATTTAACATTATTACCCAAAAACAAAGAGGCTAAACAACTTTATTTTTATTTAATAATAACATCAATAGTATATCATAAACTTTGATTTATACAAATGAATCTTTAGATTAAATCTAGAAAAATTCTTAATAATTATAGTTCAATAAAATATAGAGTTTTCTGATATATATTTTTGAATATGCTATTAAATATTTTAGTATTAAGTGAAAGTTATAAGTTATTATAAAATGCGTATAAATTAACATTATAAAACATATAGTATATTGAAAAATATACAAGAGGTGTTTTATGAGTAAGAAGGAGAAAAAAGAGATTAAACATAAAAAGAGCATTAATAATAAAATAGAAAAGCAACAAAAAAAACTTGCTAAAAAACTAAAGAAAAAAGAGAAAGGAAGTATAATTGGAAGAATTTTTAAGGTTAATAATAAGTTCAATTTAGTAGCTTTAATTAAAAATATTTTATTACCATTAGGAGGAGGACTTTTAATAGGTTTCTTAACTAGGAATAGTATGGTGGTATACAATAGCTTGAAAAAACCAATATTTACTCCACCTTCATTTGTATTTCCTATTGTATGGACTATCTTATATATATTAATGGGAATAGCTGCATACAGAGTTTATATGAATAATAAAGCTGGAAAAGATGATAAAGGTGCTTATTTTTATTATTTAATTCAATTATCTATAAATTTTTTATGGTCAATAATATTTTTTAATCTTAGGTTATACGGAATTTCATTTATAATAATTATTATATTACTAGTATTGATAATTTTAACGATAATTAAATTCTTTAAAGTGGACAAGATAGCAGGCGTGCTTATGATTCCATATATTTTATGGGTATCCTTTGCGGCTGTGTTAACATTTTTTATTTGGATGCTTAATGAAATGTAGAAAAAAATATAGTATAATGTAATAGACTTTCTTCATGGAAGTCTATTTTATTTTAAAAATAGTAAGGAATGTGATTATGGGAAAAACATTATTTATAGCTGAAAAACCATCTGTAGCAATGGATTTTGTAAAGTTATTAAAAGTAAATGGTAGAAGAAATAATGGCTATATAGAAGGGGATAATAGCATATTTACTTGGTGTGTGGGACATATGGTTACAATGAGCTACCCAGAAGCATATAATGAAAAGTTGAAATATTGGAATTTAAGAGATTTACCTTTTTTGCCGGAGGAATATAAATATCAGGTAATCCCATCAGCTAGTGGTCAATTTAATGTTGTATCATCGCTTATGAATAGAGAAGATGTAGATACTATTTATGTTTGTACTGACTCAGGGAGAGAAGGAGAGTATATATATAGATTAGTTGATGATATGGCTGGAAAGCCTAATAAAATAAAAAAAAGAGTATGGATTGACTCTCAAACTGAAGATGAAATAAAGAGAGGAATTAAAGAAGCAAAAGATTTATCATGCTATGATTCTTTAGCTCACTCTGCATATTTAAGAGCAAAGGAAGATTATATATTTGGGATTAATTTTTCAAGATTATTAACATTAACATATGGGAAAGTATTAGCAAACTCATTAAAAAAAGATAAAAATGTTGTGATAGCAGTAGGTCGCGTAATGACATGCGTTTTAGGAATGGTTGTAGAGCGAGAAAGAGAAATAAGAGATTTTAAGAAAACTTCTTTCTTTAAAATAGTAGGCTCTTTTAGTAGAGAAAGTGAAGAGAGCATAATAAAGGGGGAGTGGAAAGTTCTAGAAGGTTCAAAATATTTAGATTCTCCTAAGCTTTATAATGAAAGTGGATTTAGAAAACGTGAAGATGCGGAAAGTTTAATGCAAGAATTGAGAGATGTAGGACATGGAGTTATAAAAGAAGTTAAAAAGACAAAGGAAAAGAAAAATCCTCCATTATTATTTAACCTTGCAGAACTACAAAATGAATGTACTAAGAAATTTAAGATAAGTCCAGATGAAACATTAAAATATGTTCAAATGCTTTATGAAAAGAAGATGGTCACATATCCTAGAACTGATGCTAGAGTATTATCAACAGCTGTTGCAAAGGATATAAAGAAGAATTTAAGCAAGTTAACAACATTACCAATAGGTAAGGTATTGCAAGATGCTGCTCAAATGATAATAGTAGAAGATAAAGCAAAGTCAATATTAAAAAGTAAGTATGTTGATGATTCTAAAATTACTGATCACTATGCTATAATTCCAACTGGAGAGGGTAGAGAGGTTATAGGAAAGCTTAGTGAGTTAGAAAGAAAAATTTATAGCATAATTTTAAGAAGATTTTTAGCAATTTTTTATCCTTCAGCTCAATATAGTAAGATGAATGTTACTATAGGAGTTGATATAGAAAACTTTACTCTAAGTAAAAAAGTATGTGTAGATAGAGGATATCTTGATATTATTGAAGGTGAGAAGGAAGAGAGTGGAGATGATTTCCCAGAAAATATAAGAAAGGGAAATAAAGTTATCATTGATGATTTAGAAATAAAAGAAGGTGAAACTACTCCTCCTAAAAGATATACAACAGGATCTATGATTATTGCTATGGAAAATGCAGGTAAACTCATTGAAGATGAGGAATTAAGAGAACATATAAAAGGTGCAGGTATAGGTACATCTGCTACTAGGGCAGAAATACTAAAGAAATTAATTAACATAGAATACATAGCATCAAACAAAAAGACTCAAATACTTACTCCAACTGAGTTAGGAGAAATGATATATGAATCCATAAGAATATCAATCCCATCATTATTAAATCCATCTCTTACAGCATCTTGGGAAAAAGGGTTAAAGCTTGTTAATGATGAGGAGATAAAACCTGAAGAGTTTATGATGAAATTAGAGACATATACCAAAAAGAATACACACAAAGTATTACAGAATGCTAATATGGGAATGTTGTTAAGAGAAGTTAATAAGGTTAAAGATGTATATGCAAAGTAAAAAAGTTTCAAGTTGTAGATTATGTTAATCTACGCTTGAAACTTTTAATTTTATTGGCTGTGTTTTAAAATAGTGTTGAAATTAGCATAACATAATAGGATGTCCAAATGGACATCCTATTTGAATCACAATACTTTAAAATTATTCAATACTTAGTTCTATTTAGAAACTTTT
>NZ_JACOOP010000083.1:0-8458 GCF_014287725.1 Clostridium sp. NSJ-49
TGTTAATAAAAAGGAAGATAAGATTTGTTCTCTAAGCAAGCTTAAACGAGCTAGTTAGCTCTTTAACAACCTAATATTTTACATTTTATTATCCTCATAGGGATAGTCTGCCCTTTTTTAGGTCACTTTATTACTAATAATCCTAATTTTCCTATTTTTTCATCTCTAATTAATATTCACTTTTTAAAAGATCAATTATGCTCATCTCTATAATTAGTATACTTAAAATTTATAAAAATACACTGAAAGATAATAGTTAGATGTTAAAAAATTTTTTAAAAGTCTTAGTTAAAAAAGATAACCACTGAGGAGAGTGTTATAATATAAATTGATAGAGAAATAAGAATAATTATAAAATATTGAAGTAAGTATATTAAACTATTATATAAGGAGAAGTTATGTCAGAATTAAAGGTGTTTACTAAAGAGATGGTAACAGGTGGAGATACTTATGAAATAGCATATGCACATTCTTATCCTGAAAGGCATTGGTCAGAGGATTCATTGTATTTTAATGATGATGAAGATGGAATTAAGATACTAAGTCCATATTTTGATAAGGTATTTCCTGAATATGCGTATTATGGACCTCAAAAGGTTAGAATATATCAGTGGAATGAAATTGAGAGGCTTTGCAGGGAAGAGAATAATGAAAATATTTCTATAGAAGAATTTTTTGAAAAGGTAAGAAGCTGGATTAATAAAGGGAACAAAGGTGAGGACTATTTCTGGATTTTAGGATTATAAAGTAGTGAAAATTGAGAAACATTAAATTATTATATAGATGAAACAAAGGAGAATAAAAATGATATTAAGAAAATCAGATATAAATGATATAAATAGTATAATGAATATTATCAAACAAGCACAAGAATACTTTAAATTAGAGGGAATTGATCAATGGCAGAATAATTATCCTAACGCTGATACAATACATAATGATATAGAGAATGGTGAGAGTTATGTTTTAGTAAAGGATAATAATATCATTGCTACAACAGCACTTTCTTTTAATGGTGAACCTACATATAATTCTATTTATGAAGGAAGCTGGATTAACAATGGTAAATATGCAACTATTCATAGAATAGCAGTTAATAATAATTATAAAGGATTAGGAGTAGCACGTGAAATTATAAAGCAAGTTGAGGAGCTTTGCTCTAAGGAAGATGTATATAGTATAAAGGCTGATACACATGAAGATAATATTTCTATGCAGAAGATGCTTAAGAAAAATGGTTTTCAGTATTGTGGAGTGATTTATTTAGAAGATGGAAGCAAGAGAGTAGCTTTTGAGAAAATTTTATAGTTAATAAAAGGCTTGTTTTTATACCATAGAAACAAGCTTTTTCTACTTAATATCATAAATTGAAAATAAAGATTATTTAACAAAAATATAGAAGAATTGGAAAGGGATTGTTAACTAATAATTATTCTTGACTAGGAACAATTACAAACTTATAATTAACATGTAGATATAAAATATAATTTAATTTATTTTAGGGGGTTTACAGATGAAAGCAAAAAAGATAATTGGATTATGTTTAGCTGCTGCTTTAGTAGTTGGAATGGTAGGATGTCAAAGTGCTACTTCTAATGGAGGAAACAATACTCAACAAGAAGCATCAGCAGAAAAAGTAACATTAAAAATTGGACAAACTAACTTTGCTGCTCACGGAACAAAAGCATTTGCTATGGTTACTGCAGTAGTTAACGGAGATGAAATTGTTGATGCATACATCGATGAATTCCAATACATGAGCGCTGATTCAGCAACTGGAATTGTAAACAGCGAAGGTATGACTGACAACATAGCTGAAGGTAAAGTTTTAGCTTCAAAGCGTGAAAACAATGAAACATACTCAGCATCTCTAGCTGAAAAAGCAGGGTCAACTGTTAAGTACACAGACAACCTTGTAGCTATCCAAGACTTCGTAAAAGGTAAGAAGATTTCTGAATTAGAAGACTTAGTTAACAATAAGTCAGCAGAAGAAGTTACAGATGCTGTAACAGGAGCAACTCTTGCAGATACTGCAGGATACATCAAAGCTGTATTAGAAGCTGCTAAGCAAGCAGAAGGAACTACAGGTGTAGAATTTGCTGGAAACCTTGAAGATTTAAAATTATCTCAAGTTTACGCAGCAGCTCACGGAACAAAAGCTTTTGCAGTAGTTTCAGCATTAACTGACAATGATAAGGTTGTTTTATCATACATAGATGAATACCAATTCATGGCTGCTGATGGAACTACAGGTGTTGCAAACAGCACTGAAGGATTAGCAGATAACGTAGTTGAAGGAAAAGTTTTAGCTTCAAAACGTCAAAACAGTGATGCATACTCAGCAACTATGGCTGAAAAAGCAGGATCAACTGTTAAGTTTGCTGATAACTTAAATGCTATCCAAGAATTCGTTGATGGAAAGACAGTATCAGAATTAGAAGAAGTTACTGCTAAAACAAACGAAGAAGTTACAGATGCTGTAACAGGAGCAACTCTTGCAGATACTGCTGGATACATCAATGGAGTAATCCAAGCTGCAAAATCAGCTCAATAGCAATTAAAAATGTATTTAAAAAATGAGGATGTTAAAATTACATCCTCATTTTTGTATTTATTGAATGAATCTATTTTTTTAGAACTAATCCTTTACTTCTAATACAAGTACATTCTTTTGCCTCTTCTGTATGTAGGCATTGGTATTTAATTTTTTGAGGTGCTTGAATCTCAACAGTTTCTTTTTTATCTTTTAATTCTTTTGTTTCCATATATATAAATCCTTTCAGTAAAAATATTTAATAATATTATATATTTAATAATAACTATTATCAAATAGAATATTATTGAAATAATAAATAATTTTAAAAAAGAGTAATATAAAAATTTATTAAAAGGAAATTATTTACAAATAATAGTAATTGAATTACAATATCATTAGATGAAAAAAAGGAGCATAATAGGTATGGGAGTAATATTTGCTTTTGGTTTGACTTTACTTGCAGGATTGTCTACTGGTATAGGAAGTTTAATTGCTTTACTTACGAAGAAAACTAATAATAAATTTTTAGCAATTTCATTAGGATTCTCTGGAGGAGTAATGATTTATGTATCGTTGGTTGAGATATATCAAGATGCTAGAATTTCATTAGTAAGTTTTTATGGAGATACACTAGGAAAATGGATTACCGTATTAGCTTTTTTTGGAGGAATGTTACTTATAGGTATAATAGATAAGATAATACCTTCACCAGAAAATCCTCATGAAATAAAGAAAGTTGAAGATATGGATAAAAATTCTGAAAGTTGTAATACAAGCAGGTCAAACTTAATGAGAATGGGATTATTTACAGCAGTTGCATTAGCACTGCATAATTTTCCAGAGGGAATTGCAAATTTTATGTCTGCAATGCAAGATACTACAATAGCTATTCCTATAGCATTTGCAATAGCCATTCATAATATTCCAGAAGGAATTGCAGTATCAGTACCAATATTTTATGCTACAGGAAGTAGAAAAAAAGCTTTTGTATATTCTTTTGCTTCTGGATTAACTGAGCCTTTAGGAGCAATTATTGGATATACACTTTTACGACCATTTATGAGTGAGGGAGTTCTTGGAATTGTATTTTCAATGGTTGCAGGAATAATGATATTTATATCTTTAGATGAATTATTACCAGCAGCTAGAGAGTATGGGGAACATCATTTATCTATATATGGAATGGTAGCTGGTATGGCAGTTATGGCAATAAGCTTATTGCTTTTTTAATTATATATTGAGTTAGTGTAATTGCCATATTATTTTTGATTGAGTCATAATAAAATGGTTAATGGTAAAAATTACATTTAAAATAGGTATTGACCATTTGGCTAAAATAATATATTATACTATTTGTGCTTAGGAAAAGTACAAATAGTTATGATGCGTGTTTAGCTCAGCTGGATAGAGCAACGCCCTTCTAAGGCGTGGGCCAGGAGTTCGAATCTCTTAACACGCACCACTGTGATTCACTAGCTCAGTCGGTAGAGCACTTGACTTTTAATCAAGGTGTCCGGGGTTCGATTCCCCGGTGAGTCACCAACTGGGAAGCATAGCTCAGCTGGGAGAGCATCTGCCTTACAAGCAGAGGGTCACAGGTTCGATCCCTGTTGTTTCCACCATAATTTGCGGGTATCGTATATCGGTAATACTCCAGCCTTCCAAGCTGGAAAGGTGGGTTCGATTCCCACTACCCGCTCCAAATAAAAGGTAACTGTGAATTCAGTTATCTTTTTTTATTTTAAATATTATTTGTATAAACGAAGAAAAAACCTTAGGCACAAGTTTTATAACTCAATGCCTAAGGCTTTTTTTATCCTAATAAGGACAGATTAATTTAGTTAAGTTATTATTAAATTTTTTATAGAGCTAAATATTTATTTTATAGAAAGAAGCATTTCTATAAAAAGCTAAGCATTATATTACCAGAACCCAAATAAAAGTATTAGTGGGATTAAACCCCAACCGCCACCGAAACCGCAACCGAAGCCGTTACCCCAGCCACCACAGCCGTAGCAGTTATTACCCCAGCCACCACATCTATTGCCACAACCACCGCAACAGTTATTACGTCCATAATTACAACAACCTCTGTTATACATAACGTCATCTCCTATCATTTGTTTTTACAATATATACTATTCAAGAGATCAACTTATGTTGTCTAATAAAGTAAAATTATTATTTATTATGTATGATTAAAGAATAATAAAACTGATATTTAACATTTGGTGTTGGTATAAACTTAATATTGTAATAAACAGTTCTTAATTTAAAGCTAGTCCACAATTTATACAGCTTTACTTAAGCTTATTATAGGTAGCTTTAAGCCAAGGTTTAGTAATTTTTGAACAACTTTATTAAATAAATAGATAATCTTAGTAGGGATTATTGATACTTTTATGATAGGCATCAATATCCATATAGGTATAAGTAAAAGTATTAATAATAAAATAAAGTGAGAAGATACAGCTAACATATCTTTTAATAGAGTTCTTACTTTTGAGCTTAAATCTCTACATAATTCAAAGCTATACAGAATCATTCCAATTAACATAGGTATCAAATAATAGCTTATTCTATATAGAAGTATTAATAAAAGTACTTGTTCTGAAGGAACACCATAATTACCAAGTCCAAGTAATAAAGCTAAATCAAATGTTCCTATACCGCCAGGAGTCATACTAATCACAGCAACTATAATTGCTGATACATAAACTGATAAGAAATCTAAAGGATTGATAGATATATTAAGTATAAACATTAACCCGTATATAAGTATAATGGTAGTTATCCATTCAGAGACAGATATTAAACATATATTAATTGAAAATAAGAATTCGCCAGAATCCTTTGTTTTTAAGTATTTACGAATTAATATAGTTAAAACAACTGGAATATAAAGCGATATTATAAAAGCCGCAATATTTGTAAAACCTGAAAAGTTACCTTTTAATATATTTGAAATAGAAAAAACAAAACATACCATAGCAAAGCCACTAAGGTTAAATAGTACTATCTTTGATAATATTTTTGTAAGCTTCTTTTTATCATCAGTATATTTTGAGTAAAAATGACTCTTAAGTATTAAAGCTGTACTACCACCAAGACCAACGACATTGGCTATAGAGCTGGCAATCCACGAGTATTTGTATAGTTGAGTTAACTTAAGATTTATATTCACTCGTTTTCTTAATAATAAATCATAAAAAGATAATGGTAGGTAGGAAATTAAGCCTAGAACTAAAACTATTAATAATTTACTAAGAGTTAACTCGTCTGCATAAATATAAAATAAGTTCATATCAATTGTTGTTAACATTGAATAGAATTCTTTTAAAGCTATAAATAAAATTATAGATATTAGTAAAATTTGAAATATCTTTTTGTAAGATGATTTTATTTTCACAATATCCCCTCCTTGTAAATAACATAAAATTATGTTTTTATTCATAATAATACCATACCATTAAAGAAAAGTTAACAAAAAATTTAAAATTAGTAGTTAAATGTAATAGCAAAATTGATTACAATATGAGCAATAAAAGATAAATATAATTCTATATTTCTTTATATTCACATTTTTGTTACACTTAGTAATATAAAAGTTTTTAGAGATATGTGATAAGGAGATATATATGAAAATAGTTAATAAATTAAGAACCATTATGAAAAATAATAATATAGATCATTATATTATAACTAGTAATGATCCACATCAAAGTGAGTATGTAGCAGATTATTATAAGGGAAGAGCTTATATTTCAGGATTTACAGGTTCAGCTGGAACTCTTTTAGTATCTTCTGATAAGGCTAAATTATGGACAGATGGTAGATACTTTATTCAAGCTGAAAATGAACTTAAAGGTTCAGGAATAGAATTAATGAAGATTGCCACAGCGGGATATCCTACTTTAGAAGAATATATCAAGGAAAATGTTAAAGAAAATGAAACTTTAGGTATTTGCGGAAATTGTTATGCAGCAAGTGCATATAAGAAGTTATTAGAGATAGCAGAAGAGAATAATTTTAAAATAAACTTAGAACATGATTTATTAAATCATGTATGGAATGACAGACCAGAATTACCTAAGGAGAAGATATTTTTACATAATGTAATGTTCAGTGGGGAAAGTGCAAGAGAAAAAATATTAAGAATAAGAAAGAGGATGTCTGAGTTAAAAGCTGATAACTTTATTTTATCATCTCTTGATGATATAGCATGGACTTTTAACATAAGAGGAAATGATGTGAAGTTTAATCCTGTTGCTCTAGCTTATGCTTTAATATCTCAAGATGTAGCTACATTATATATTGATAAGAAAAAGGTTACAGATGAAATAATCCGTAATTTAAATTATGAAGGCGTGAAGATTAAGAATTATGACGATATATTCGAAGATGTTAGAAATATAAAAACATCAGTATTTATTGACTTATTAAAGACAAATGCAGAGATATATAATGCTATTTCTAAAGAGGTTAAAGTAATAGAAGGAACAAATATAACTACAGAATTAAAAGCTATAAAAAATTACGTAGAGCTAGCAAGCTTAGATAACTGTCAGGTTAGAGATGGTGTTGCTATGGTTAGATTCATAAAATGGCTAAAAGAGAGTGTAGGTAAAATAGAGGTTACAGAACTAAGTGCTACTGAAAAATTATCTAACCTTAGAGCAGAAGGAATAAATGCAAAAGGAGACAGCTTTGGAACTATAGCTGGATATAAAGACCATGCAGCTATGATGCATTACTCAGCCAATGAGGAAAGTGATTATGAAATAAAAGAAGAAGGATTATTCCTTGTAGATTCAGGTGGACAATACTTAGATGGAACTACAGATATAACAAGAACTTTTGTTATGGGAGACTTAACAGAAGAGGAAAAGATAGATTATACATTAGTGCTAAAAGGTCATATAGACTTAAGTATGGCTAAATTCTTAAAAGGCACAACAGGGATGCATTTAGATATTTTAGCTAGGGCAGCACTATGGAAACATGGAATAGATTATAAGTGCGGAACAGGCCATGGGGTAGGATTCTTCCTTAGTGTACACGAAGGACCACAAGGAATCAGACCTTCAGGAAATACAGTAGTCCTTGAACCAGGAATGATATTAACTAATGAACCTGGAGTTTACAAGGAAGGGAAGCATGGAATAAGAATTGAAAATACATTAGTAGTAATTAAAGATGAAGCCAATGAGTTTGGAGATTTTTATAGCTTTAAAACAATATCATACTGTCCAATAGATTTAGGAGCTGTTATCAAAGATATGCTTACTAAGGATGAGATAAATTGGCTTAATAATTATCACGAAACAGTTTATATCAAGTTAGCACCATTTTTAAATGATGAAGAAAAAGCATTCTTAAAGGAAATAACTAGAGAGATATAATGAAAAAGTAATACTAATTATAAAAAAGTTCTGCCATTGAAGGTAGAACTTTTTCTTTCTCTTGGCTCAATAAATTGATTATTGATAATTAAATTAAGAATTTTTCTTAATATAAATTTTTAAAGCTTTTATTATAAGTATTAAAATGTATATGCCTAAACCTGCAATAGCTAAATACAAAGCAATATTAAAATACCCCAAAAAGATTACTGGTACTAATGGCTCCATAAAATCTCCCCCTTTTAGTTTATAAATTTAATGAACTTAAGTTTAACATTGCTTATTAAATTGCTTATTGATTTTATAATTTGACTTTATAATAAACCAAAGTACTCCTGTTGGTATTATATTTACTAATAAAGTTAACCATGTATTAAATGGAGAGTTGGTTATTAAATTATGGCTCTGTTAGATTAAATTGTTGATATTGTACTCAAAATAGGGTTGTACAAATTACAACCCTATCTAACTATAAACTCTGTTTAGATTCCCTAACAATATTTCTATTGCAAAGGTCTAT
>NZ_JACOOP010000084.1:0-8411 GCF_014287725.1 Clostridium sp. NSJ-49
ACACTGCTTACATTGATACTTTTGTTTAGCCTGCTTATTCATACCAAACTTGTATAGTTTATCAGAATTACAGCGTGGGCATTTTATATTAGTTTTGCTCATTGTTCTTCTCTCCTTTTCGAAGGGGGTATTATTTAGTATCGCAAACCTATTGTATTTCCTTGGGCTGAGAAGAGCAATGTTCATATAACTTAACAGATCGATAAGGGTTAATGGGGGAGAAGAAATGAAAAAAGACTTTTATACGAAATTATACAATGTATTAAATAGGAGCAAAGATGTTTATTTAATAACAATTGTTTCTGGTGAATATGAAGGGGAAAATATTGTTGGGCAAAAGTTGTTTAAAACAGACGATAATATTGTGATAGAAGATGAATGTTACGAAGAGGTATGGGGAGATATTTTAAAGAATATTAAGCTTAACAAAGATACATGTAGTGTTACTTATGATAAGAAGGAAGTTTTTATAGAATATTTGGCTAGTAAACCTAACTTAGTTATTTGTGGTGGTGGGCATATAGCTTTACCATTATGTAATATAGGAAAACTTTTAGATTTTAAGGTAACAGTTATAGATGACAGGAAAGAATTTGCTAATAGTGATAGATTTAATCTTGCAGATGAAGTTATTTGCGGAAATTTTGAAGAAGTTCTAAAAGAAAATATTTTTAATAAAAATACTTATTTTGTTATTGTGACTAGAGGACATAAGGATGATAGAAGATGTTTAGAATTTGCTATTGATAAAGACTATGCTTATGTTGGGATGATAGGAAGTAAAGCAAAAGTAGCAACTGTTGTTGAATCATTGTTAGAAGCTGGTTATAGTAGAGAGTTAATTGATAAGGTTCATACTCCGATTGGATTAAAAATAGGTGGACAAACTCCAGCAGAAATAGCTGTAAGTATAGCAGCTGAAATTATTAAAGAGAAGAATATAAATCAGAAAACAGAAATTTCTGAAGAAATTTTAAAAGAAATTATTGAAGACAATCAAGCGAAGGTATTGGCTACAATAGTAGAGAAAGTAGGATCATCTCCAAGAGGGATAGGAACTAAAATGCTTATTAAAGAAGATAAGAGTTTTAAAGGGACTGTTGGAGGAGGCAGCGTGGAAAATGCTGTATATTTAAAAAGTTTAGAACTAATTGATAGAAGAAGTTCTGATGTTGAAATGTATAATCTATCAAACTCAGATGCATCAACTTTAGGGATGGTTTGTGGTGGAAAAGTAAAAGTTGTTTTTGAATATATATAAGTTTATTAGAGCTATTTAATTAATCTATTTTAGAGCAATTAAATAGCTTTTTTATAAAAATTTTTAAATGTTTCACATTGTAGAGAGGGTCATAGGTTTAATGTTCGTGTTTTGCAGAAAAAGTAAAAATGTATATAAATAAAAATTGAAATATTTCATTAATATGACAATTTAATTAAATGTATGGTAAAAAAGTATATACAGATAAAGAAAAATATGATACTATATCTTTAAAATACGAACAATAATGTTTTAAATAAACTTAATGTTCAGTAATAGGGGATATTTGTATGAAAAATGGAAATGTTTATGAATTAGATGGAAGGGTGTCGTTAAAAAAAGCAGTACCACTAGGTATACAACACGTTCTAGCTATGTTTTTAGGAAATGTATCACCTTTAATAATTGTTTGTGGGTTATTAAATATAGACGCAAATACAAAAAGTATGTTAATTCAAAATTCTATGTTTATAGCTGGTGTTGCAACATTAATTCAGTTATATCCAATCTTTAAAGTAGGTTCAGGATTACCGGTTGTAATGGGGACAAGTTCTGGGTTTATAGGAACAGAAAAAGTTATTGGTGCAACTTATGGATATGCAGCAATAATGGGTGCATCTTTAGTTGGAGCACTTTTAGAGATTGTTTTAGGATTCTTTATTAAGCCTTTGAGAAAGTTATTTCCACCAATAGTAACTAGTTTAGTTGTAATCTCTATTGGACTTTCATTACTTCCAGTTGGAATTAAATATTTTGCTGGTGGAGCGGGCGCAACAGACTTTGGAGACCCTAAGCACTTATTAATAGGAACAATAGTAATGTTAGTAATTATTATAGTTCAAAATTATACTAAAGGATTTATGAAAACTTCTGCAATTTTAATAGGAATAATTATTGGATATATAGTAGCTATATTTATGGGAATGGTTGATTTTACACAAGTTAAAGAATCAGCATGGTTTAGCTTGCCAAGACCTTTCGTTATGGGATTTGAATTTAGATTAGATGCAATTATATCAATGGTAATTATGTATATAGCAACAGCAGTTGAAACAATAGGAGATATTTCTGCAATAGCTGTTGGAGGACTTGGAAGAGAAGCAACAGATAAAGAATTATCAGGTGGAGTAATAGCTGATGGTGTTGCAAGTTTTATAGCAGCATTATTTGGTGTAGCACCAAATACTTCTTTTAGTCAAAATGTTGGACTAGTTGCTGTTACTAAAGTAGTCAATAGATTTGTAATTATGACAGGTGCGTTATTCTTAATTTTAGCAGGTTTTTTTCCAAAATTAAGTGCAGTTTTATCAGTAATGCCTCAATCAGTTCTTGGAGGAGCAGCTGTTATAATGTTTGCTATGATTTTTGTAAGTGGTCTTCAATCATTATTTAGAGAAAATTTAAATGGTAGAAATGGTTTAATCGTAGCACTTGCTATTGGAATTGGTGTTGGACTTGGAAATGTTCCAGAAGCTTTAGCTGGTTTGCCAACTTGGGTTGGAAACATTTTTGCTCAAAATGGAATCATAATGACATTTGTTATTGCTACTATTTTAAATTTAATCTTACCTAAAGATAAAAAAGAAGATGAAGTTATGATTAATAATTAGAAGAAATGTTGTTTTTAAAATAAGAGCGATATTAATTTTATGATATGAGAATTTGCATATTTCTAGGAGATATGCAAATTTATTATGTAAAGAGCATTATAGAAAATATTTCTATAAATTAATATTCTAGTGTGAATTTAGATACAAGTTTAGGAGGAATTGTGATTTGTTTACTATTAAAAACTATATAGTAGTTCAAAGTTTAGAGGAAGCTTATGAGTTAAATCAGAAAAAGAATAATGTAGTCTTAGGTGGTACAGCTTGGCTTAAAATGGGTGAAAGAAATATTCAAAATGCTATAGATTTATCAGCATTAGGATTAAATAAAATAGAAGAAGATGATGAATTTATAAAAATTGGTTGTATGTGCACATTAAGAGATATGGAAGTAAGCAACAAGCTTAATAGATATTTTGATGAATCTATAAAAGAAAGTTTGAAATACATAGTAGGAGTTCAATTTAGAAATTGTGCAACCATTGGTGGAAGTATTTATTCAAGATTTGGTTTCTCAGACATATTAACAGTATTATTAGCTTTAGATACATACGTAGAATTATATAAAGGTGGAATAATTCCTTTATCAGAATATAAGGACATGCCTTATGATAATGATATTTTAGTAAGAATATTAATTAAAAAAGATAATAGACAGGTTAGATACATGACTCATAGAAATAGTGCAACAGATATACCTACTTTAGCTTGTGCAGTATCTAAGTTAGATGGTAAATGGAAAGTAGTTTTAGGGGCTAGACCTCAGAGAGCTATGGAAGTGTCAGGGGTTAGTGAATTATTAAGTGAAATACCTACCAAAGAAGAAATAGAAAAAGTAATAAACAAGGTAATTGATGAAGTTAAATTTGAAAGTAATATGAGAGGAAGTAAGGAATATAGATTACTTCTTGCTAAAGCGTTTATAAAAAGAGGAATAGAAGGAATAGTTGGAGGTTCATATGAAAATTAAGGTTTGGATAAATAATAAAGTTTTTGAGGATGATATTGAACCAGATACATTATTAATAGATTTTGTTAGAAATAAAGGATTTTTAAGTGTAAAAAGAGGATGCGATACAGCAAACTGTGGACTGTGTACAGTTCATTTAGAGGGAAAACCTGTACTTTCATGTTCAACTCTTGCTATGAGGGCAAATGGTTTAAAAGTTACTACAATTGAAGGATTAGAAGAAGAGGCAAAAGAATTTGCACAATTTATGGCTGATCAAGGGGCAGAGCAATGTGGTTTTTGTAGCCCAGGATTTGTAATGAATGTTTTAGCTATGAAGAAAGAATTAATAAATCCAAGTGATGAAGAAATAAAATTGTATTTAGCAGGAAACCTATGCCGTTGTACAGGGTATATGGGACAATTAAGAGCGATAAAAAACTATTTAGGATTAACTAAGGAGTAGTAAATATGAAATATGTAAATAAAAGCATAAGAAAAAGCGACTCTATGTCACTATTAACAGGAAAACCAGTATATACAGAAGACTTAGCACCAAAGAATTGTCTAGTTGTTAAATTACTTAGAAGCCCTCATGCTCATGCTCTAATAGAAAGCATAGATACTACAGTAGCTATGAAGGTGCCAGGAATTGAGTGTATTTTAACATATGAAGATGTGCCTAAATCTAGATTTACTACAGCAGGACAATCCTATCCTGAACCTAGTCCATATGATAGATTAATATTAGATAGAAGGTTAAGATGTGTTGGAGATCCTGTTGCTATAGTAGCAGGAGAAAATGAGAAAGCAGTAAATAAGGCTATGAAGCTTATTAAAGTTAAATATGAAGTTTTAGAAGCTGTTTTAGATTTCAGAAATGCTAAAGATAACAATATATTAGTTCACCCAGAGAAAGATTTTAAAGCTCTATGTGATGTAGGGGCAGATAACAAGAGGAATCTTTGTTCAACTGGTGGCTTTGAACATGGTAATTTAGAAGAAGAACTTAAAAACTGTGATATCATAATAGAAGAAACTTATCATACAAAAGCTAATAATCAAGCTATGATGGAGACTTTTAGAACTTTTACTGAACTCGATATTTATGGAAGATTAAATATAACATCTGCAACTCAAGTTCCATTTCATGTAAGACGTATAATTGCTAATGCGCTTGAAATACCTAAATCAAAGGTTAGAGTTGTAAAGCCTAGAATAGGTGGTGGATTTGGAGCAAAGCAAAGTGCAGTTAGTGAGGTTTATCCAGCAATAGTTACTATGAAGACTGGGAAACCAGCAATGCTTATATTTAGTCGTAAAGAAAGTATGACAAATGGAAGCCCAAGACATGAAATGGAGATAACTGTACGTTTAGGTGCTAATAAAGATGGAATAATTAAAGCAATAGAGATTAATACTTTATCTAATGCAGGAGCTTATGGAGAACATGGACCAACAACAGTAGGGCTAAGTGCTCATAAATCTATGCCTTTATATAGCACTCCAAGAGCATATAAATTTAATTATGATGTAGTATATACAAACACTATGGGGGCTGGAGCATATAGAGGATATGGAGCTACTCAAGGGATATTTGCTTTAGAATCTGCTGTAAATGAATTAGCAGCAAAACTAAATATGGATCCTATTAAATTAAGAGAGCTTAATATGGTTAAAGAAGGCGATGTAATGCCAGCTTATTATGGAGAAATTGCTAATAGTTGTGCATTAGATAGATGTTTAGAAAAAGCAAAGAATATGATAGACTGGGATAATAAATATCCAGCTAGGGATATGGGAAATGGTAAGATAAGGTCAGTTGGTATAGCTATGGCTATGCAAGGGTCTGGTATTTCAAATATAGATACGGCTGCAGTAGAAATAAAGCTTAATGATGATGGATTCTATACATTAATGATAGGTGCATCAGATATGGGGACAGGTTGTGATACAATATTAGCTCAAATAGCTGCTGATTGTTTAAACTGTGAAGTTGAAAATATAGTAGTTCATGGTGTTGATACTGACCAAAGCCCATATGATACAGGGTCGTATGCATCAAGTACTACATATGTAACTGGAGGAGCAGTTATTAAAACATGTGAAACTTTAAAAGTTAGAATTTTAGAAGAAGCTTCTAAAATTCTAGAGTGTCCAATAGGAAACTTAGATTTTGATGGAAAGTCAATTCATTCATATGAAGATGATAAGGAAATTTCTTTAGTAGATTTAGCTAATAGATGTTTAGTTGGAGGTAGTAAAACAATCAGTGCTAGTGAATCACATTATTCAAAGACATCACCACCACCATTTATGGTTGGAGCAGTTGAGATAGAAATTGATAAATTAACTGGTAAACTTGATATAATAGATTATGTAGCAGTAGTTGATTGCGGTACTATGATAAATCCAAATCTAGCTAAGATTCAAGCAGAAGGAGGAATAGTTCAAGGTATAGGAATGGCTTTATATGAAGATATATCTTATGATTTCAAAGGAAGAATGAGAAATGATTCTTTTATGCAATATAAAATTCCATCAAGACTTGATGTAGGAAATATAAGAGTAGAGTTTGAAAGCAGTTATGAGCCAACTGGTCCTTTTGGAGCAAAATCTATTGGAGAAATAGTAATAAATACACCATCTCCAGCTTTAGCACATGCTGTTTATAATGCTACTAAAGTTAATATAAGAACACTTCCAATTACTGCTGAAAAAATAGCAATGGGAATGATGGAGAATGAAGATTAATTTAATTTTATTGGCTTCAGGTAATAGTAAGAGGTTTAATGGAAACAAATTATTAACTAACTTTCATGACAAACCACTATATATGTATACTTTAGAGAAGCTAAAAAGTATAAAAGGATTAAATCAAATTATTGTGGTTACTCAATATGAAGAGATAAAGCAAAAATCTATTGATTTAGGTTTTGATGTTGTTTTAAACTTTGAAAGTGAACTAGGGATATCTAATTCTATTGCTTTAGGAATAAGTAGGGATAAGAGTGCTGATGGATATATGTTTATGGTTTGCGATCAACCTTTTATTAAGCCTAAAAGTATAAACAAACTTATAGAGGAATTTAATAGTGGGGGTAAAGGAATATGCTCTATAGGGTTTAAAGATAGATTAGGGAATCCTAATATTTTTAGTAGAAAATATTTAGAAGAACTATTAAGTTTAAAAGGTGATATTGGTGGTAAGCATATACTAAAAAAACATATAGATGATTTGAAGATAATTCAAATTGAAGATGAAGAAGAGTTAAAGGATATTGATACTAGAGATGATATAGACTCAAAAAGTACAAACAAAATCACCTAATTATTGATAAATTAATATTTTGGTGATATCATTAACGAATCATGAAGATAATTAACAAATAAAAAATAGAAATTTATTTTTGTATATATGAAGGTATAGCTTTTATTGCTATACCTTTTATTTTTATAATTTATAAGTACTAGTCTTGTTATAAACTTAGGTATATTTATACTATAATTAATATAAATATTGGAAATAAGGAGGGTGTGCTAATGAACAATGAAAAGTTAAGAGATGTGGTGAAAGAAAATTTTGAAATAGCTAAAAATAATTTTTATATTTCTAAAAATGGGAATAAGGTAGAACTTGATAATAAAGTTAAGGATATGATAGAGAAAACAGAACTTGTAAATGATGAAGTGACATATGTTGAAAATTATAAAGAAATTCAAAAAAATTATATAGTTAGAGATAATATTATAAATCTTGGGACTATAGATACTATTTTAAAGCTAAGAAATGAAGGAGTAAGAGGGAATATAATAGCATTGAATTTTGCAAGTGCTATTAATCCAGGTGGTGGATATTTAAGTGGAAGTAAAGCTCAAGAGGAAAGTCTATGTAGAGCTTCCATGCTATATGAAAGTTTGAAAAAGCAGAATGATTTTTATAAATTTAATAGAGAAAATTATACGCCTTTATATAATGATAGAATGCTTTATGTTCCTAATGTACCTATAATAAGAAATGATAATCTCGAACTTTTAGATAATTATGAGTTAGCTTCTTTTATAGTATCTCCAGCTGTGAACAGAAGAAAAGCATATGCTGAAGGGGTAAGAGATGAGAAATTATTAGTTGATATTATGAGTAAGAGAATAGAAAAGATAGTAAAACTAGCGATAAGTAGAAAACCAACGGTATTAATACTAGGTGCATTTGGTTGCGGAGTTTTTGGTAATGATAGAGAAGTTGTTTATGATATTTTTGAGAAATGCATTAGGGGATTTGTACCAGTACAAATAAAAGTTATTTTTGCTGTAATTCAATAGTTTATTAACAAAAGAATTACACGAAAAATTTAGAAGTAACCATAAGAACGTATATTGTATAATTATAACAAATGGCTTTGTTTTAAAATAGTGTTGAAATTAGCATAACATAATAGTATATCCATTTGGACATCCTATTTGAATCGTAATGCTTTAAGATTTTTCATTAGTTTATTCAATTAATTTGCTATTAATTGAATATATAAAATTTGAATATAATCCTATTACAAGTCCCCATAATATAATGGCTGTGATTCGTACAGTTTTTACA
>NZ_JACOOP010000085.1:0-8250 GCF_014287725.1 Clostridium sp. NSJ-49
TCAATTTTATTGTAGGTTTGTTTACCATACAATAAAAAATTCAAACTTATATAATTTTCAAAGAGCGAGCAATTCTATGAAAAATCAAGCTATTTTTTCATATCAACTTAACAGATTCTTTTATTTTATATATTTCTCACGCTAATAGCTTCCGCTAACTGCTTATCTATGCTGTATCTTCCATCTTTTATTTTGATTACATAAGTGTCCCCTAAAATAGAAACCAAAGTAACTATCTCACCTTCATAACAGCCAAGTGAGAATAAAAATTTTTCCATCTCTTCATCATTACTTTTTACATTTGTAATTATATATTCTTTATTAACTTTCCCTTGGCTTAGGTTTTCTATTGTTGACATAGTCTTATCTTTTCCTTTTGATTTTGAAAAGAACATTCTACTTAGTAATCCTTCCATGGTAATCTCCTCCAAAATTTTAACTTAATTGATAATAAATATCATTTTCTATTATTATACTAATTAGTTATTTATTTGTCAATACAAATGATAATCTTTTTCAATAAATATAAAATATCTTACTCTTAAACTTTTATGAAATAAAAAAACACATCAATTTTAAAAAATAAAAAATCAATGCGTTTATATTTGTATTACGTATTTTTATACTATATAAAAATACACTTACAATATAAATCGTAAGTGCATCTTTTTACTAATTATTTTAATACATCTGCCATCTCTGTACTAATTGCTGTACTTATCGCTTTATTTATATTTTCATTAAAAATTATGTTATTAGCTTTATCATCGTATATTGCAGGTAAAAATACTCTAACAGTAGTACTTTTTTCTAATTGGCTTTCTACTTCTATTTTTCCATCATGCAATTCTACTAATTCTTTTGCTATACTAAGCCCTATTCCACTACCTTCATTAACACGTGATAATGAATTATCTACTTGATAAAATCTATAAAAAATAGTTTCTAACTTTTCTTTTGGAATGCCAATACCTGTATCTATTATCTCTATAATGATGTAGTTATTATCATTTTTTACATTCGTATAGATTGTCCCTCCATCAGGTGTGAATTTTATAGCATTAGATAATATATTTAATACAATTCTTTGAATTATTTCTATATCTACTGATACAACTATCTCTTCTTCATAAGTATCAAAAATCATGTTAATATTTTTCTTACTAGCATAGTCAATAGTTTCAGTAAATATAGCTTCTACTATTTCAACAATATTTACATTTTTCTTATTTAATTTAATAACCCCAGATTCTATTTCTTTAACATCTATAATATTATTAGCTAGTTTTAATAATCTATAAGCATTTTGATTAATAATATTAAGCTTCTCTTCTAGATACTTATTATCCAATTCATTATAGCCTTTATTTAACTGCATCTTAACCAGACTTATACCTGATAAAATAATATTAATAGGAGTTCTTAATTCATGACTAATATTAACAATAAAATCTGTTTGCATCTTTTCTCGTGCAATCTCTATTTCTCTTTCTCGTTCTTTCTTCTTAATTCTTTTTATCATACTTATTATTTTATGTACTAAAAATACTATTAAAATGAATATGCAAATTAATACAACACAAATAACTTTTTTATACAACTTGGTAGAAGTAATTGGTAAAATGCTTTATCTATTATTATACATTTTCTAGGTATATTCCTTATATTTATATTATACTTATATATTTCATCATATTTTAAAATCCATTTTGGATCTGGTGCAAAAGTGCTTTCTATATCCGATACATCCTCACCTTCAACCATTCGCTTAACTCTATCAAAAATTTCCTTACCCTGTAATTGCCCAATATCCATACAACCACCTAAAATATCAGCATAAATATAAGTAGGATCATTTGTATAAATTGGCCAAGGTAAATATTCTTTTATAATCTCAACAGATCTCTTAGGGTCTAGGAATGCCCCAGTATCTTTATATTGAAATTCTCCGCCTAAAAGAATAACTTCTTTCTTATCATCATTGTCCCTAGTAGACTGATATTCTTTTAATTTTATTTCAATATCTTCTATGTAATCACTTTGGATAATATTAAGCTCTATCTCATTTCCTAAATGCTCAGTAACTATATTAGTAGACTTTCCAATAAGATTATTTCCAAAACCTGAGCTCTCAGTTATAATATTAATACAATCAATAGTATTATCCATTTGTAATATTAAATTAAAGCCCTCTAGGGTAACATCTCTTTGATAAATACCTGTTATGTACTTCTTTTGTTCCTCTGTAAATGAAATATTTGAGTCAACACCACTAAATACTAAAGGAACGTGATATAGTTCACTATATTCATTTGTTATCTGTGGTGATATTACAGAAAAGGCTTCATCATCGATAGTATATATTGCATCAATACTTCCTTTAGGATATTTCATTTCAATAAATTCTAGAAAACTTGCAATATACTTTTCATCATTTCTACTTCTAAAATCAAAATATTCCACTTTTATATTAATTTCATTTTGATTATAAGCTTCAGCAGCCTCTCTAAAGCCTTCAATTACATAAGATTCCCAATAATGTCCTATATGATAAGAATTAATAATTAGAACGTTAAATGCTGATGCACATTTTTCTGTTTCTGCCAAAGTTATACTTGAACTACACATAAAAACAACAAAAATAATCAGTAGTACTTCTAAAATTTTCTTACCCTTTTTCATAAAGTCTAACTCCCTCTTAGTATTTAAAATACAAAATTATTACAATATAACCCATTTTTCACACAACAATTCTAATCCATTTTTCACCAAAATTCAACCACTTTTTTTCCCATTATTTTGCTTTTATTAAAAGAAAATATGCTTTAATTTAATTAATTTGAATCAAATGAATTTACTACTAAATTATTTTACAAAAAAAGAATGAGCTTAAATCTCATTCCATTCTTTGCAGACATCAACCCATGAATCATAATTTGAATATTTCTCAATTTCAGGAATAGTAAGTTCAATTGCACTATTACTACTTCCACAAGCAGGAAACACTGTATTGAACCTCTTTAATGATTCATCTAAATATACATTAATTCCTTCATTTATAGCAAATGGGCATACCCCTCCAACTCCATGTCCTACTAATTCAACCACTTCCTCTACTGGAATCATCTTCGCCTTTGTTGAGAATTTCTGCTTATATTTTTTATTATCTATCTTAGCATCACCTGCTACCACTATTAAAATTACAGAATCATTTACTATAAATGAAAGTGTCTTAGCTATCCTTTTAGGCTCACAATGAAGAGCCTTTGCTGCTAGTTCTACTGTTGCACTTGATACATCAAATTCTTGAATTTTATCTTCTATTCCGTATTTTTTAAAATATTCTCTTACCTTTTCTATTGCCATAATTACTACCTCTCTTTTTCTAAATTCTACATAGTAACTATATTATCCAAATTACCCCACTATTAACCCTTAACTATAAATGATATTTTTTTAATAAAAAGTGTTGACCTTTTTTAAAAAATAATTTATTATATTTATTGTCAACGAGACAACTATAAAACAACTTGGAAGCATAGCTCAGCTGGGAGAGCATCTGCCTTACAAGCAGAGGGTCACAGGTTCGATCCCTGTTGTTTCCACCATAATATGCGGGTATCGTATATCGGTAATACTCCAGCCTTCCAAGCTGGAAAGGTGGGTTCGATTCCCACTACCCGCTCCATAAAAAAGCAACTGTTAATCAGTTGCTTTTTATTTTATATAAAATTTTATTTAGCATCAATCTCCTATATCCTAAGCGATATATTCATTTTATAAAAACCATTCTATCTTTAAAGTAGAACTAACTTTATATTAATTTTCAATTTATAAACCCTCAGCTTTTGAAAGTTTATTGCTACCAATTGCTCTAAACTCAACATATATCATAATAATAGATACTACACCTGCTATTAAATCAGCAATAGGTCCTGAATACATTATTCCATCAATTCCTATAAATAAAGGCAAAATCACTATTAATGGCAACAAAAATAATATTTGTCTTGTTAGTGAAAGAAATATACCTTTCTTTGGCTTACCTATAGCTGTAAAAAAATTAGATGATATAGGTTGGAAACAATTTAAAAAGGTAAATAATAAAAATATCCTAAAATATTTTACCGCAAAGGTATAGTAAGCTTCTGATCCTGAACCAAATATAGAAACAATCTGTCTTGGTAGAAACTGAAATACTAAAAATGCTATTATTGAGACTATAACGCCATAACTTATAGCTGTTAAATACGCCTTCTTTACTCTATCAAATTTTCTTGCTCCATAGTTAAAGCTTACTATAGGTTGTAATCCTTGTGAAAGTCCTATTACTATTGACATATATATTTGATTTACCTTTGTAATTATACCTGCACATGCTAGTGGTATTGATTCACCGTATACAGATAAAGCACCATAATATGTTAATGATTTATTCATTACTATCTGTACTATCATCATAGCAAGCTGGTTAAAGCAAGGTGCAGCTCCTAAGGAAATTATTCTTTTTACAAACTTCCATCTAGGTATTAAATGTTTCTTATATAATCTTCCTGTTTTATAATTAAACATATATCTTAAAGCTAGCCCTGCTCCAAAAATCTGACCAATTATAGTAGCTAATCCTGCTCCTGCCATCCCCATATTTAATCCAAAAATAAATATAGGGTCTAAAATTACATTTATTATGGCTCCTGATAAATTGCATAGCATACTGTATTTAGGACTACCATCTGCCCTTATTAAATGTCCTCCACCTGTAGCAAATATTAAAAATGGAAATCCTATTGCAGTTATTCTTGTATAACTCTTAGCATAACCTAATACATTTTCAGGTGATCCAAAAAACACGAGCATTGGCTCTAAAAATATTTGAATTATAATACACAAAACTACTCCTGAAGTAAAAAGTAATAGTGCAGAATTTCCAACAAAATAAAGTGCCTTATCCTCATTTCCTTCTCCTAATGTAAGATTAAAAGCTGATGCAGCACCTATACCTAATAGTAATGCAATTGCTATGCATGACGTAGTAAGTGGAAATGTTATATTAGTAGCTGCATTACCAAGTTCACCGATACTTCTTCCAATAAAAAACTGGTCAACAATATTGTATAATGCACTTACTAGCATAGCTATTATACTTGGAACTGCAAAAGCTCTTAATAATCTACTTATAGATTCCGTTCCTAAATTATTTCTTTTTTTATTTCCCATCTCTCTCTCCTCTTCTTTTGTCTTTATTATATATTCTTTCTAAAAATATATTTTTAATGACCCTCATTTTCTCGATAAATGCTTTTACGCCTACTTATCATCTATCATTATACCATTTAATCATCAAATTAACATTTATTAACTATTTAGCTAAAAGTTAAGGACACAATCAGTAAAATTGTGTCCTTAAACTTTATTTTGTTACTTATAATTTATTAACTTTTATATTTAAAATGTTCCTTCTACACTACTTCCATAAATACTTTTACAATTACAGAATCAAATTGACTACCTGAGAATCTTTGAATATTCTCAAATATAGTAATAAGCAAATATCTATTATGTAATTATAATCTCATCTTTATTATCCTTATATTTAACTATTTCTCCATTAAAAACTCTCTCGCAATCTGTTGCATTACATATATTATCTATTAATATCAATTTATACTTGTCATCATAACAATATAAATATAAACCTTCTTTTTTTAATACATACGAAATCGGAAACACTTCTATATTTTTTTCTTTAATCTCTAATTTCACATATGTTTTTTTATCTAAAGCTTTATCTATAATCTTACAAACTTCATTATTAATAACTCTATTTCTATCATCTAGGTCTACTATAAATCTATCCTCTAATTTATCTAGTATCTCTGTGCATTTATCATAATTAATAAGTTTAAATTTATCAATAAGATCTGATTTTTTTAAATCGTCTATTACTTGTTCAGAAATATATAATGATAATATTAAGTCTCTATAATCATTTTCTGTTAATACATATTTAGCTATTATATAGTTTTTGTCTAATTCAATTCCACCATTAACTCCTCTATATGAGATTATAGGAATACCTAAAACAGATAGTTTATCTAAGTCTCTTTGTATAGTTTTTTGTGATACGTTAAATCTATTAGCTAATTCTTTAATTGTAGTTTTAGAGTTACATTTTAATAAATAAAATAGTATTTCTAATAATCTCATATCTAGCTCCTTATAATTTATAAAATTATTATCAATTACTTATTATTTTGTAACCACTTAATTGCACAATAAGCATGCATTGCTGCCCCTGTAGTTAATATATCTTCATTAAATACAACCTTCTCATTATGCATTGGTTCTCCATATAGTGGATTTTCTTGCTTTATACCTGCTCCTAACATAAAGTAAGTGCTTGGTACTTCATATGAATAAGATGCAAAATCTTCTGATCCCATACCTCCACCTTGGAATGAAACAACAGCTTGTTCTCCAATTAATTCTTTTACATATGTTCCAAGTTCATTAGCTAAATCTGTATCATTAGTTAAAGGTGGAACTGAAGATAACTCTATTAGTTCTGCTTCGCCTCTAAACATTTTTGCTGTTGATGTTACTATTTCATTAATTCTATTAAAGATAAATTCACCAACTTCTTTATCTAAACTTCTTATTGTACCTTCCATAATAACTTCTCCTGGGATTATGTTTGGAGCATCTCCACCAGCAAATTTACCTATTGTTACTACAGCAGGTTTAGTTGCAGATATTTCTCTACTTATTATTTCTTGTAAAGATATATATATATGAGCTGCTATATTAATAGGGTCTACTCCTGTTTCTGGCATTGCTCCATGACATCCTCTACCATTTACAACTATTCTGAATCTATTACATCCAGCAATGCTAGTACCTAAACCATATAATACTACATTTGAAGGTGTGCCAGAGTGAACATGCATAGCCATAGCTGCATCTACTTTAGGATTTTCAAGTACACCTGCTTTTATCATCTTTTTAGCCCCAGTAAAACCTTCTTCGTCTGGTTGGAATGCTAGTTTAACAGTACCTTCAATTTTATCTTGATTTTGCTTAAGTAATCTAGCTGCCCCTAAAAGCATTGCAGTATGCATATCATGACCGCAAGAATGCATACATCCATTTGTTGATTTAAAATCGCACTCAGTTGCTTCAACCATTGGTAGTGCATCCATATCTGCTCTTAATAAAAATGTTTTTCCTGGCTTATTCCCTTCTATTGTAGCTACTATCCCACTTTCGCAAATCTCTTTTGGCTCATATCCAAACTCTCTTAACTTATTCATAACATAAGCTTTTGTTTGTGGTAATTCAGCTCCAACCTCCGGGTTATTATGCATAGTTCTTCTATATGTTATTAAATCATTTTTTATCTCTTGTGCTTGTCTTATAAAATCGTTCATATTACACCTCGTATTTAAATAATTTTCTATAAATATATCCTCTTTTCAATTTCATATATTAAACCTTAAACAGGACATATATAGTCATATTTTCTGTTAATTTTAATTTAATTATTCCTTAATTTTTATATAAAAGGCGCTATTAAACTAAATTGTTTATATTCAACAAAAACAATTCCCTTACACTACCTTTATTTAATACTTTTTACTATAATCTTTTTTCATATTTCTACACAAAATATATTTATAATCTTTTTTAAAGGTGGTGTGAACTATGCCTTATAATGCTAAAGATAATCTAAGAGAAGTTATTGATGAATTATGTTGTTGTGAAAATCATTTAAACTCTGCTTATCTTCATTCTGAAGGTACTCATAATAGAACCGAAATACATGCAGCCTTAAAGGCTGTTGGAAGTGCATTAGATTCAGCTCAATATACACTTCTTCATTTTAAAGATTAAGGAGGATTTCTTATGGGACATAAACCTAATGCAAAAGAAGAACTAAAAGCTGCCCTTAATGATGTTCTTTATGCTCAATCACTGCTTCTTGAAGCTATTAACACTGTTGAAGATAATGATAACAAGCAACTTTTACAAAATACTTTATCAAATGTCAATGAAGCTTTATCAGCTACAAAAACATCTGCTTATGGATTTAAAGATTAGTATTTATATAAAAAGGGGCTGTATCAAAAAAAATTTGATATTTGCCGATAAAGAAAAGGAAGTTCGAATTTGAACTTCCTTTTTTGCGCATAGTAATAATATGAAAAACTTCACAAAAAATGTGATTCCTATGCAACAAATAGGATTTGCATT
>NZ_JACOOP010000086.1:0-7927 GCF_014287725.1 Clostridium sp. NSJ-49
AGAAATGGTATATTATTGCATGAAAAGAAAATAGCGTAAAGGTATATTTTTACAGAGAATAGGAGGTTTATAACCTCCTATTTGTCGTGTCAAAAAACTTGTTCATTTAGAAATAATTTCATATAAATATATGAATAAAAAATAAAAAGACCGTCTACTGAAATGATTTTAAAAATCATTTCAGAGACAGCCCCTTTATTATTATACCTAAAACTATATCAATTAATTCGCATCAAATATTGCTTCAAATTCTTTGCCATCAATTTTTTCTTTATCTAACAATTCAGCAGCAACTGCATGTAGCTTTGAAATATTATTCTTTAATAATGTTTCAGCTGTATCGTATGCTTGTGATATAAATTTCTTTACCTCTAAATCTATCTTAGCACCTACTTCTTCACTGAAGTTTCTACCTCTACCTAAGTCTCTTCCTAAGAAAACTTCATTATTGTCACTTCCATATGAAATAGTTCCTATTTCATCACTCATTCCATATTCCATAACCATAGATCTAGCAATAGATGAAGCTCTATCTATATCATTTTTAGCACCTGTACTTATATCTCCAAGAACTAATTTTTCTGCTACTCTTCCTCCAAGTAGTCCTACCATCTCATCTTTTAATTTTTCCTTTGATGTATAAGCTCTATCCTCAGTAGGTAAGTGCATAGTGTATCCACCAGCCATACCTCTTGGAATGATACTTATCTCATGTACAGGATCTGAATGTTTTAATAATTTCATTACAACAGCATGCCCTGCCTCATGATAAGCAGTAAGCTTTCTATCATGCTCACTTATAGTTCTACTCTTCTTTTCTGGACCTGCTATAACTCTTGTTATAGCTTCTTCAAACTCATCCATACCAATTTTTTTCTTATCTTTTCTAACAGCTAAAAGTGCTGCTTCATTTGCTAAGTTTTCTAAATCTGCACCACTAAATCCTGGTGTTCTCTTAGCTAAAACTTCTAAACTAACATTTTCATCTAAAGGTTTCTTTTGAGTATGAACCTTTAAAACTGCTTCTCTACCCTGTCTATCAGGTCTTCCAACAACTATTTGTCTATCAAATCTACCTGGTCTTAAAAGTGCCGGGTCAAGTATGTCTGGTCTATTTGTAGCTGCTATCATGATTATTCCTTCATTAGCTCCAAATCCATCCATCTCAACAAGTAATTGATTAAGTGTTTGTTCTCTTTCATCATGACCTCCACCTAATCCAGCTCCTCTTTGACGACCAACAGCATCTATTTCATCGATAAACACTAATGATGGTGCACTTTTCTTTGCTTGTTCAAATAGGTCTCTAACTCTTGAAGCACCTACCCCAACAAACATTTCAACGAAATCTGACCCAGATATACTGAAGAATGGCACTCCAGCTTCACCAGCTATTGCCTTAGCTAATAAAGTTTTACCTGTTCCAGGTGGCCCTACTAAAAGAACTCCTTTCGGTATTCTTGCTCCCATTTCTGTGTATCTTGATGGTTGTTTTAAGAAATCTACTATTTCTTCTAACTCGGCTTTTTCTTCGTCAGCTCCTGCAACATCATTAAATGTTACACGCTTACTATCAGGAGTCATCATTTTAGCTCTACTCTTTCCAAAATTCATAACTCCTTTTCCGCCGCCACCACCTTGAGATTGTTGGGTGAAAATAAATATAAATATCCCAAATAACACCATAATCATAATTGTCGGAATAATACTTACCCAAAAACTATTATTTGATGGTGGTATGTATTCCATCTTAACGTCATCTTTAGGATATTGAGCATTAAGTGCCTCTATCATAGTATCTGGTGCATAAACAGTAAAGTTTTTACCATCCCTTGTTTCTCCTGTAATGGTCATTTTATCTGTTTGAATCGTAACACTTTCAATCTCATCGTTTATCCATTTTTGTTGAAAATCACTAAATACTATTTTGTCAGCTGTATTGCCTCCATTTAGTAAAAATGTAGCTGATAGAATTAATAAAAATATGGCTATTATCCATACAGTTGCACTTGAATACTTCTTCATCCAAGGCCCCCCTTTCTTCACTTAAAATCTATTTGCCTAAATATTATTTTTCGTAAACTGATCTTTTTAAAATTCCTACAAAAGGTAAATTTCTATATCTATTAGCATAGTCTAATCCATATCCAACTAAGAATTCATCTGGAACCTCAAATCCAATATATTTTACATCTATATCAACCTTTCTTCTAGCTGGTTTACTTAATAATGTAACTATCTCTATAGATTTTGCATTTCTTCCTTTAAGGAAATCAACTAAATATTCTAAAGTAATTCCACTATCTATTATATCCTCTGCTATTATTACATCTTTACCTTCTATACTATTATCTAAATCCTTAAGAATTCTTACTACTCCAGAACTTTCTGATGATTCTCCATAGCTTGATACAGACATAAAATCCATTTCACATGGAATAGAAATATTTCTAACTAGGTCTGAAACAAATATTACTGAACCTTTTAATACCCCTATAACTAATAAATCTTTCCCTGCGTATTCCTCGCTTATAGCTTTTCCTAATTCCTTTATTTTTAAAGCTATTTTTTCCTCACTTAATAGTATTTCTTGAACGTCATTCACCATTTTTTTAAACCCTTTCCTTAAATGTTATTTTTAATATTTGTTTTGTATTACTAGTTACTTTAAATTGTTCAGAAACTTTGACATCTACAACCCAAGCTATTTTTTCATCAAAACAAACTATAGGAATTATGTCTCTACTTTCCTTTGGAATCTTTAAATTTATAAAGATATCTTTTAGCTTTTTAGTACCCTTCATTCCTATAGGCACCATTTTATCTCCATCTTTACGGTATCTTACAATAATTCCTTCTTCTATCTTATCATAATCAAAAAACTTTATTAAGTCATTATTGGAAAATTCTACGTTATTTTTTTTGTTGATAATTTGCATATCAATTTTATAGTTATCAAACTCAAATTGGTTTATTAACTCTTCTTTTTTAATATAAATTTCTTTATCTTTAATCTTTTCATTTTTGCTTTTTCTCTGTCTAAATATTATATCCCCATAAACATTTTGAACTATTATCCCATTTGTTAAATGTATCTCTTTATTAGTTCCCAATTTTGATAACTCTATAATATCTACTATATGCTTCATTTCAAAGTTCTTATGAGAATTTGAAATCTTTTTAAAACCTCTCTTTAATACCCGAGTTATTATAGCTTCCTTTTCTTCTTCAAAAAGCTTTTTACTTACAATAATTGCATCATTTTTTTCTTCACAATATTTGTTATAGGCCATTTCTGCAACTTCTTCTAAATATTCATTATCCTTTTGTAATAAAAAAGCCATTCTATTTAAAGTATCAATAATATCATCATTAAAATTTTCCTTCATATAAGGAAGAATATCTAATCTAACTTTATTTCTATTATATATCTTCTCATAATTGCTTTTATCTATTCTTGGATTTAATTTATAATCTTCACAATACTTTTCAATTTCATTTCTATTTAAACAAAGAATAGGTCTTATTATTCCATCTTCTCTTTTTGCCTTAATCCCTGTTAATCCGTCTAATCCACTTCCTCTCATAAGCCTCATTAAAATAGTTTCTGCTTGATCATTTGAATTATGTGCTACTGCAATCTTATCATAAGAAAACTTTTCTTTTATTTTATTAAAAGCTTTATATCTTTCTTCACGCCCTGCTAGTTCTATAGATTGACCTTCTTTTGCTGCTATAGTTGCTATATCTATTCTTTCTATATAATTTTCTACTTCTAAAGCCCTGCATAAATCTTTTGTATAATTCTCATCTTCAAGAGCTTCTTCACCTCTTAATAAATGATTTATATGTATTGCTCCTAATTTCAAATTAAATTCACTTCTTAACCTAGCTAATATATGTAATAAACATACCGAATCCGGTCCACCTGATAAAGCTACAAGAATCTTATCACCATTTTCTATAAGTCTATTTTCTATAATATACTTTCTTACTTTATCTAACACTTGTTTTCTCCTATAATTATATTTTTTTAATATTATATATATAATACCTTTACAATATTTTAATGTAAATATTTCTATCAATTAATAATTAAGATAAAAAAATAATAATCAATGAATAAAGTCAGCAATGCTGACTTTATAAGTTTTATTCAGGAACTGCCAAAGCAGTTCCATCCATAATTATTCATTATTAATTCTTACTAATAAATTGAGTATGCCTTTGAAACAACTACAGTCATATCATCAAATATCTTTCCGTTACTTAACTCCTTTGCTTTTTCCAAAATATCTCTTGATAAATATTCTGGATTATTAGTACTCTTTTCTAAATACTCTTTAACCCATTTATAATTTCCAGCATTATTTTTATCAACATCTAAAATTCCATCAGTTATTGTAACTATGATATCTCCATGTTTTATCTTTCTCTTTATTTTCTTAATTTCAATACTATCTAAAATTCCAAAAGGTAACTCAGAACTTTCTATCACCTCTACCTCTTTACCTCTCTTTATAAAGCTAACTACACCTCCGACCTTAATAAAAGAAACATCACCTGTATATAAATCAATAGAATTCATATCTAATGTTGTAAATTTTTCATCTTCATTAAACTTCATTCCCATTATAGAATTTATCGTATTTATAGATGTAGACTCATCAAAGCCTTGTTCCATAAATTTTTCTATTAGATTTACTGTTATGTTGCTTTCTGCCCCAGCTTCAGGTCCTGATCCCATACCATCACTAAGAATAGTTACATATAGTCCATTTTTATTTTTTCCAAAGCTAAAAGTATCACCAGAGTATTTTTCTCCATCCTTAGGTGTAAATGCTGCATAAGATAATATATTATATTTTGGTGTTTCTTCTATTACAAATGTACACTCATTATTATTAGGATTAATTCTACATCCATCATCAGTTAACGATAATGGTATCTTTATTAAATCACTTATTACCGGTAATACATTCTTTATACAATAACTACATCCTTCACAATTATCTCTTTTAACCTTTATTTTTAAATGGCCACATCTATCAGTATAACTATATAAATCATTATATTTTATATTATTTTTCACGAATGTTTTTCTTAACAGCTTGTCTACTTCCATACAATTAGTAACATCTTTTTCAAAATCTCTTATAATATCATCCATTGCTATAGACATATTATTCATTTGATTAGCAATTAATTTTCTACCTTCTACTAGCCTATTTTTCACATTTTCATTTACAGTATAATTATTAAGTAAATTTTCGGTTCCTTTTAATAAAGTATTTAACTTAACACACTTTCTATCTAAATCTTTTGGAATTATAATTTTTCCACTTTCACAACTACCTATTAATTCACCAAAACATGAAAAAGTAGTATGAAGCTCTCTTCCCCAACATTTATTATTCAATTCACAATTAGAACACACTCTATCAGCCAGATTTTCTATCAATGCTACACTCTTATTTTTAATAAGTAAATTATTATTTTCAGATAAATTATTTAAAGAATCCGATATTGTGTTTAATATATTTTTGAACCCATCTAATCTATCCATGAATTCATTCTTTATTCCTTGAATCTGTATTTCATTTATATTTTTACTTTTTTCTTCATTATTTATTTCTGCTAATATATCTTTAATAAAATTATTAGGAATTAAAAGTAACCAAATCGCAGATATACTCACTTGAAAGATATTAGCTAGTCCTATACTATCAGAGTACATAACAACTAAAAAATAAGCTATTATATATGCTAATGCAGAGAATATTTTACCAGTATCTTTAAATATCCCGACAATCAATCCACATATACTATAGAGGCCTATTGGCAAAAATAAGTTTTTTGTTGTTATTCCTATTATAATTCCCATAGTTACTCCAAGTATAGTTCCTGCTGAGATCCCACCAGAATACGCAATTGTAATTACTGCAATTAATCCTAAAAGATCTCTTATTTTTATACCTAGAAGTTCAAATCCACCTATTCCTGCAACTATTAAACATAGTATTATAGCAATACTTATAAGTTCTTCTACAGAAAATATATAGTTTGTCTTTATTTCAGATAAACAACTTACACCATAATTAATAATATAGAAAAATGGTATTATTGATATAGCCTCTATAATTGAAAATCCTAAATTTATACCTATTCCTTGATTTCCAATAACAGTTCCTAAAGCCACATAAATTGTAGTTGTTATTAAAAACAATATCTTCTTGCTTATTTTTTTATCTAACTTATTCATTACATATCCATATGTAACAATAGATACAGCTATTATAAAATATATAAATGCATTATCAATAACCTTATAGGTACTTAAATATCCTAAACTAACTGAAACAAAAGCAGTTAAATATTCTCTTTCTTGTCTCTTAATTATTGTAGATATTAAGTAAGCTATTCCAAAAGGTGCTAAAGTTAAACCTTCAACAAAATTAAGGTTTACTCTTCCTAATGTAATCCCTATAACAAAGGCTACTATCATCGTAGCTAAGTTGCTTTCCAAATTTATTTTTCTTTTATTTACTCTTTTATATGTAGGTACCTTAACCTCGTATTGCATAACACTCACCCTTTTTTCCATAATTTGTATATTGATTATAACATTTCATTAATCTACTATTATGTCAGTTAATGTACCTACATAGCTTTTTTCATAAGACAAGATAATATTTTTTTCTATTTATATATATAGTTTTATAGTTAAGATTACATAAAATCTTTTTACTACCTAATTTAAAAATCTATTTTTTGTCGCAAAACCTAATTTAAGATAAATTTTTCGAAATTAATTATAGTAATAATTTCTTGTATAAATTCATAGAATATTTTTTAAATAAAAAAATCTCACATTTCGTGAGATCATTTAAACATTATTTAGAAATAAAAAAAAGACTTAAAACTAAGTTTTAAGTCTTGGTGCTGAAGACCGGAATCGAACCGGTACGGTATCGCTACCGCAGGATTTTAAGTCCTGTGCGTCTGCCTGTTCCGCCACTTCAGCGTATCTGGTAGCGGAAATAGGACTTGAACCTACGACACCTCGGGTATGAACCGAGTGCTCTAGCCAGCTGAGCTATTCCGCCATGTTTGGTTGCGGGGGCAGGACTTGAACCTACGACCTTCGGGTTATGAGCCCGACGAGCTGCCAACTGCTCCACCCCGCGTTATTGTTAAACTAAATTCAACTTGGTGCTGAAGACCGGAATCGAACCGGTACGGTATCGCTACCGCAGGATTTTAAGTCCTGTGCGTCTGCCTGTTCCGCCACTTCAGCGTATTTGGTAGCGGAAATAGGACTTGAACCTACGACACCTCGGGTATGAACCGAGTGCTCTAGCCAGCTGAGCTATTCCGCCATGTTGGTTGCGGGGGCAGGACTTGAACCTACGACCTTCGGGTTATGAGCCCGACGAGCTGCCAACTGCTCCACCCCGCGTTATTAAAGTTGAATTTAGTTTATTTGGTGCTGAAGACCGGAATCGAACCGGTACGGTATCGCTACCGCAGGATTTTAAGTCCTGTGCGTCTGCCTGTTCCGCCACTTCAGCACGTTTTGTTGTCGCCGCCTGACGACAAAATTAATTATATATTATGATTATTATACTGTCAACACATTTTTTATTTTTTTTTAATTTTTATCAATTTTACGATGTAATCAGCATCAAACTTTGCCCTCAAACCTACTAATATAGCCATTCTTTTAATATTTAAAAAAGTAGTTTTTTTGTTAATTTATTAGGCTTATTATGTCTCCAAACTCTATATTTATTAAAAAAATAACTAAAAATCAGGACCACCCGTCAAACGGGTGGTTTGCTCTACGCCTATAAGGCTCTGTCACCGGCTGTGCTACTCGCACGTCGAACGGTTTGCCAACCGCATATTTTCACTGGCTACCCCTAAA
>NZ_JACOOP010000087.1:0-7896 GCF_014287725.1 Clostridium sp. NSJ-49
AATGCAAATCCTATTTGTTGCATAGGAATCACATTTTTTGTGAAGTTTTTCATATTATTACTATGCGCAAAAAAGGAAGTTCAAATTCGAACTTCCTTTTCTTTATCGGCAAATATCAAATTTTTTTTGATACAGCCCCTTTTAATATTTTTATATTAAAAATATTAAGTTTAATGAGATGTTTTTTGAATTCATAATTAGTTTAACTACCTTTCAAAAATAAATTCATTATAAAATAAATTTTTTTACAAATACTAAATAATGTGTAGAAAAATGTAGCATTATATCTAAAAACTATTTTAGTGAATTTAAGACAGTAAAGGAAAGGGATTATTATGAAAAACAAGTTACCTAAAGAGGCTTACGGTGGAGTACATGGAAAAGATTATGTTCCATTTGTAACTGATAAGTCTAAAAAAGGAGTAAACGTGGCAGCAATGATAATTGGAGTTGTCTTAGCTGCCGTATTTGCAGCATCTACAGCTTATTCTGGTATGAAATCAGGATTAACAGTTGCTGCAGGAATTCCAGGAGCTATAATTGGTTCAATGCTTATAGGAGTCTTTGCTAAAAAGAAAGGAATCCTTGGAAAAAATATTATTCAAGGTATGTCTAGTGGTGGAGAATCTATAGCAAGTGGTATGATTTATGTATTACCAGCAGTTATATTAATAGGAAGTAATGTTAGCTTCTTAGAAGGAGTAAGTGTAAGCGTTGCAGGAGCTTTATTTGGAATAGGAGCTACTTCATTAGTTTATAATTACTTAATTGTAGAAGAACATGGTCAGCTTATGTATCCTGAATCCTTAGCTATTTCAGAGACACTTGTTGCTTCAGAAACAGGTGGAGATGCAATAAAGTTTATGGGAATAGGTTTTGGAATAAGCGGAATTATAAATGTTTTAACTAGTTCTTTCTTAAATGTAGTTAATAATACAATGACTTTCTTAGGAAGTAAATTTTATAAATGGAAGTTCTCAACAGAAGTAAATCCTCTTTTATTAGGAATTGGATTTATAGTTGGGTTGGAAGTATCTTTAACTATGTTTGCAGGATCAATACTAGCCAACTTTGGTGTTGCTCCTTTAATTGGATACTTTAGTGATATGGCATCAGAAGGAATGACTTCATGGAATGATACAACTGTTGCTATTAATCAGATGGATGTTAATGCAATTTCAGGAGGATATGTTAAATACATTGGTGCAGGTATGATGCTTTGTGGTGGAATTATCGGAGCAATTAAACTTATACCAACTATAGTTGTATCATTAAAAGAAACTTTAAAAGCTAAATCTAATTCTGGTGGAGAAAAAAACTCTGGTGAGATGATAATACTTTTAGTAGGAATTGCTCTAGCTTTTGTAGCAGGTTTCTTTATTTCTGGAAGTATTACTATGGCTATAGTAGCTGCTCTCGTATCTCTTATATTAGCTTTGCTATTTGTAATAGTTTCTGGAAGATTGGCTGGAACTATAGGTACATCTAATCTTCCTGTATCAGGTATGACAATAGCAGCTTTAGTTATATTGACTTTAGTTTTTGTAATAATGGGTTGGAAAGGTCAATCTGATAATAAGTCACTACTTTTATTTGCAGAGTTTATGGTAGTTGCTATATCAGTAGCAGGTGGATATAGCCAATCACAAAAAGTAAGTTACATAATAGGTGGAAGCAGAAAAGAAATGAGAAATTACTTTGCCTTAGCTAGTATAGTAGGAGTAGTTGTAGTTACAGGAACAATTTTAGTTCTTGCTGATCAATTAAGAATTACAGGGGCTGATGCACCTTTTGCACTTCCTCAAGCTAACTTAATGTCTACTTTAACTTCAGGTATTATGTCAGGAAATTTACCTTGGCCAATGATTTTAGTAGGGATAGTAATAGCTTTATTCTTATTTATGTTAAATCTTCCTATAATGACTATAGCTATAGGTTTTTACTTACCTATATCAACAACATCAATAATTTTAGTAGGAGCTTTAATACGTTTATTTATAGAAAAAATGAGTAAGAGTGAAAAAGAGAAAGAAGTTAAGGTTTCTAACGGTATTAGCCTTTCATCAGGACTTGTTGCCGGTGGATCTATAATAGGATTATTAGGAATAATATTACAAGTAACAGGAATTGTTAAACCAAGAGTTCCAAGTGGATTTTTAGGTGGAAATATGATGGCTATAATACTATTAATTATATTAGTTATAGCAACTACAATACCGATTATGACATCGAAAGTTAAAAATAACGAATAATAGAAAGAAAGAACTAAATCGCTAAAAGCGACGGCTGGGTTTAGTGATTAACTAAAAGTTTATATGGAAAAAATAAGAAGTGAAGTTTCTTTCTCAAGGAAGCTTCACTTCTCACATTTTACACACCTTTAAGGAGTGATAAAATGTATCAAAAAATAGACAAAATGGTTAAAGATTTAGAACTTCGTGGACGAAGTAAGCAAACCATAAAAAATATGGTATATATGCTGAAAGGTTATTCTAAATTCTATAACCAGCCACCTGAATTACTAGGTGAACAGGATATTATCAACTATTTAGATTATTGCATAAATGATAAAAAATTATGCAAGGCTAGTGTAAATAGTATAAATTCAGCATTAAAATTTTTTTATGTTATTACTTTAGAAAGAGATTGGAATAACATGAGAATTCCTAGAATGAGGTGCCGAAGAAATTTACCAGCATATTTAACCAAGGAAGAAGTCAAACTTATTATTGATAACGCTACTTATTTAAAACATAAGGCAATATTATCAACTATATATTCCGCTGGCTTACGCGTAAGCGAAGTAATAAATTTAAGATTATCTGATATTATGAGTAAAGAAATGAAAATTAGAGTTAGAGCTGGAAAAGGAAGCAAGGAAAGATACACTCTATTATCGCAGAAAAACTTGGAATTATTAAGGGAATATTGGACTAAGTTTGGACATAAAAATTATGATTCAGAAGAGTATTTATTCACATCACGATGGACTGGTGAACCATTAACAGCTCGTGGAGTTGAATGTGCAATGCTAACTGCTGTTAATAAGGCAGGTATAACTAAAAAGGCTACACCACATACTCTAAGACATTCTTTTGCAACACATTTAATGAATGATGGTGTAGAGTTGGTTGTTATCCAAGCGTTGTTAGGACATTCTAATTTAAAGACAACATCTATATATCTTCATGTTAAGGATTATACTGTATTAAATGTAGTTAGCCCATTCGATAAGCTATGAGTTCATTACAAGAGATAATGTCTGTTCATGGAGAAGATTATATTAGAAGCAAAAGATTACCTTCTAATATAATAAGAGCCCTATCTTCTATTCAATATTGCAAAACAGCTTCGCTTGGCGGGCATATTTATGAATGCGATGAGTGTGGAGAAACTACAATAGCTTATAACTCATGCAGAAATAGACATTGTCCTAAATGCCAAACTTATGCCAAAGAATTATGGATTTATGAAAGAAGCAAGTCTTTACTGCCAACTCATTATTTTCATATGGTATTTACAGTTCCAGAACAATTAAATTCATTAATACTTTTTAATCAAAAGGAATTATATTCAATATTATTTAGCTCTGTATCCGAGACTTTGCTAGAACTAGCAAAGGATAAAAAATACTTAAATGCAGATATAGGATTTACAACAGTATTACACACATGGGGTCAAAACCTAATGAATCATCCACATATACATTGTATAGTTCCAGGTGGTGGATTAAGTCTAGATAAAAGTAAGTGGATAAAATCTAAGCGAAAGTTTTTTATTCCAGTAAAAGTATTATCAAGAAAATTTAAAGGTAAATTTCTATATTATTTAAATAAACTTTATCTAGATAATAAATTAGTATTTCCAGAAAGTATCAGTGAGTTAAGCTCTAGAAATATCTTTAATGAATTTAAGGATTCATTGTATAAGAAAGAATGGATTGTTTACAGCAAAGCTCCTTTCAAAAGTGCAGCCTATGTAGTTCAATATCTTGGTAGATATACACATAGAGTCGCTATATCAGATAATAGAATAATTAAGGTTGATAACAAAAATGTAGTATTTAAATGGAGAGATTACAAAGATAAAAATAAAGAGAAAATAATGACTTTAAAAGCTGATGAATTTATCAGAAGATTTACTATGCATATCTTACCCGATAGATTTGTTAAGATTAGACACTATGGGATATTAGGAAATAGAAATAAGAAATTAAAGTTTAAGCGATGTATTGAGATATTTAGGGTAAAACCTAGAGATGACGAAAAACTATCGTCAGCGGAGCTATTATTTAAATTAACAGGAATTAAAATAGGAATGTGTAAAGTTTGTGAGAAGGGAAATTTAATAGAAAAAGGAGTTTTAATGCCTCGAAGCTATTCACCGCCTTAAATAGGGCAAAATTGAATATTAGCTTGATAATGGGGAGGGGGAAAGTGTATACTTAAATAAGGAAATATATGTAATAGGGTTGGTTTAAAGTATATTTTTGGAGCTATAGCTTATTAAATTAAGTTTTAAATTTAATTTTGAAGTTTTTGAATCCCCATACGGGGGCGGATGCTTTTAGCGACTTCGTTCTATATATTGATTGCAATATTGAGGTGCATAAATTAAGTCTAGTTAATATTTAACTTTTAGTTATTAACTTAATTTATGTGCTATTCTTAGCTCTCAACATCGCAATCAACCTAACTCAAAGTGCGAAGCACTTTAGTGAAAAGTTTCACTGCGTCAAAAGGGAAAAAGTCACTGACGTGACAGTGAAAATATTGATTATGGCAATAGTGAAAAGTGTCCATATTAATACTTTTCACTTTAACTTTAGTTAAATTTTCATCACTACGATAGTAGCATTTTCACCTCGACGTAGTCGACTTTTCACTGTGAAGCTTGCTTCGCACTTTATTTTTTTTGTCGAAAATTGAAAAGATATGTGCTTTTTTATATACTATAATTAATGTAATATAAGAATTTTTAAAGTGCGCTTGCTCAATTTCCTAACCAATAGGAAAAAGAATATTTGAATCGTTACCAAAGCTTTATTAAAATTTAGTTAAAGTGATTAGAAATGATTTAATCATTAAAGTGAGTTTAGCGCATATTTGCATACGATAAAAAGTGTTAAGAGGTGCGCTATGTTTACTAAAAGGCAAACTAATATATTAGAGATAATTCTAAAGAATACATCAGGAATTACTGGTTCTAATATTGGAGAAAAACTTTCGGTTTCATCAAGAACTATCAGAAATGATATTTCACAGATAAATTCACTTTTAAGTAATGATAATATAACTATTTCATCATCTCATAAAAGTGGGTATTTTCTAAAAAATGAGTATATAGAAAAGTTAAAGGAAATATTGAATAACGAAAAAGGATTAAATTCAGCCTATCATTTAGATGATCATAGAGATTTTGTTGTATTAGGTAAAATTCTTTTTGAAGGAAAACAAAGTATATATGATTTAAGTGAAATATTATTTGTTTCTACAAGAACGGTATATAAAGTTATTAAGAGTCTACAGGAAAGTATGGCAACCCAATATTTCTTTAATGGAATAAAATACGAAAAAGAGTATGTTTTTGTTGAGGCATCTGAAGAAGAGATTAGAAAGTTACTTTTTAAAATAGTTGGTGTCAGTGTTTTTGAAAAAACAATATCATTAAAAGAAGTGCAGATTATATTTGATGATAACTTTAGCTTAGAAGAGTTACATTACATTTGCGATAAAGTAAAAAAGTGCTTTATAGATAAAAAGAACTTTGTTGATGAAGAATATATAGTTATACTAAGTTGGCTTTTATATATAGCTCAAATAAGAAGCAGTAATGGTTTTTGTAATCAGCGAAGTAAAAATAAATTAACAGATAAGAAAGCATTAAAAACAATAGAGGATTTAATAGAAGCTGGAGTTAAGTTAAATAAAAATGATGTAGAGTCTATTTATAATTTTTTATGGACTAAAAAATTAACATCTGAAAATGAGATAAGTGAAATTACTAATATTGTTTTAAGTGATTTTATTCGTGCAATTAAAGAAAGATATGATGTTGATTTAAATGATAGTGATGAACTTTTAGGAAATCTATTAGAGTATATGGAATATATGTTACGACGTATACAAAGTGACTATCAATTTGTAAATTCTATAAAGAGTGACATTAAAAATAGATATCCGTTTGCTTATGAAATTTCAATGCTAATAGTTGAGATAATATATAAGTATTTTAATAAGTACACAAAAGATGATGAAGTAGCTAATATAGCAATTTATCTAGAACCACTTTTAAATAGTTTTAGTTATAAGACTAAGATTCTTATGATAACAGATTCGAGAGTGGGGATTAATAGTTTAATTCAGCGTTGGATTAATGATAATTTTTACAATAAGGTAGAAATTGTAGGGAAAATATCTTTAAATCAATTAAATAACTATAGATATGTAGAAGATGCAGATATTATTATATCGCCTATTAATATAGAAAAAGAAGTCAAAGTACCTACCTGCGTAATTGAAAGTATACCAGATAGTAATGATATAAAAAGATTAAAGCAAATGATGCATAAAGTTAATATAGGAAATAAATTTGAAGATATTATTAAGAAGTACTTTGATAAAGATTTGATAGATATATATGATGAAGAATATAACTTTGATCAAATAATAATGAGACAAGCTAAAAAGCTTAAAAAAGCAGGTTATATTTTAAATGAAAAAGAATTCGTAGATGATGTATTGTCTAGAGAAAGAGAATATCCTACGGTTATTGGAGAGTTTGTTATGATACCACGGCCAAGGAAGATTTTCTCAGAGAAGGTTTTAGTAAGTGTAGCTATTTTAAAGAAACCTATTTCATATAAAGGAAAAAATATAAGAATTATATTTTTATCAACACAATCATATAAAGCAAATTATGATTTAAGTCTTTTATATGAATTATTTAAAAGAGTAGCTTTAAATAAATGTATATTAAGATCATTGATTGACTTAGAAGAGAAAAGTGAATTTTTACAATGGTTCATTGATTTATCTAAGAATATCAAATAACTTTAAATATAAATAAGTGTAAAAACAAGGAGAAATTATTATGAGTTATAGTATGTGGGCAGAAATAAAAACAAGAAATGGTTTTGCAGCAGATGAAATTATTTCATGTTATCAAAAAGCAGTAAGAAGATCAATGGTAGAAGAGGCATGTGAATATGCATATGAATTATATATAACTTCACCACAATTATTAGATAAATTATGGAGAAGAATATTAACTATATCTGTTGAAGATATTGGATTTGGTAATCTAGATGCAGCAGTTCAAGTTAATGCATTAAATGAAATGAGAAAGAACTATCCATATGATGATGGAGATCAACCAATGTACTTCATCCATGCAACAAGAATTTTAGCAGAAAGCACTAAAGACCGTTCAAGTGATTATTTAAAGAATATAGTAATTAAGAGCTTTGCAATGGGTAAAAAAGTTGAAGTTATGGATGTTGCTTTAGATAAGCACACTAAGAGAGGTCAAGAGATGGGAAGAGGTTCAAAGCACTTCTTTGAAGAAGGAACTAAAGTAATACCTCAACTTAAGATTGACAATGATTATAGAGAAAGATATGGAAAAATCTTAGAAGTATACAAGCCAGAAGAAGCAGTAGAAAACGCATTTGTTTACGGAAAAGATCAATTTTAGTTAAGAAGGGGCTGTCTCTGAAATGATTTTTAAAATCATTTCAGTAGACGGTCTTTTTATTTTTTATTCATATATTTATATGAAATTATTTCTAAATGAACAAGTTTTTTGACACGACAAATAGGAGGTTATAAACCTCCTATTCTCTGTAAAAATATACCTTTACGCTATTTTCTTTTCATGCAATAATATACCATTTCT
>NZ_JACOOP010000088.1:0-7883 GCF_014287725.1 Clostridium sp. NSJ-49
TTGCTGAATAACATTATTAACTCTTGGCATAAAAAACCTCCTAAATAGTAGTTATATTATATATTATAACCATATTTATAGAGGTTAATCAAATTTCAACAGTTTATTAAAACAAAGCCTAACAAATAAAATATGATAATTAATACTTAATAATTAAATTGTATTTAGAAGAAGTAAGTGGCAAATGAATATTAAACAACCATTTGCCACTTTGTTTTTTCTAACTAGAACTATTTTAGCTTTATATCGGCTATTAATGGGAAGTGATCTGAAGGAAATTTACCATTTAGGTTATCGGTAAGTATATCTACATCTACTATTTCTAGCTCTTCACTTACAAAAATATAATCTATATGAGAGCCAGTATCTTTGCCTTTAAAACCAGCTCGCGTAGGTTTATTATATAAATCTTTATTTTTATCTTGAACAGCAAAAAACCTTTTGTCATAATATTTTCCACTAGCAAAGTTTTTAATTACTTTACTATTAGGAGTAGCATTAAAATCACCCATTACAATTACTGGAAGTTTATCTTCTTTATAATTTGAATCTATGAATTTGCCTAATTTCTTTATTCCATAGTCTCTAGCTTGTGGAAGTAAACAATCAAGATGAGTATTATATACTCTGATTTTTGTATTGTCATCTAATTTAATTTTAGCGGTTGTACATATTCTTGGGTATAGAGAAAACCAAGGTTGACTACCTATCTTATTAGGTGTATTTGATAGCCAGATAGTTTTATGATCTTCTATGCTATGTTTTTTAGGAATTATTAAGTCATTTCTTTCGGCAAATAACTTTTTGCTCCTAGCTCGGCCAACAATATTAAAATCCTTAGCAAATTCTATAATATCTTTATGCATTTTATTTGTTAATTCTTGCACTCCAATAATATCGCAGTTATACTTTAGTATTATTTCTTTAACAATATCTTTGCGATTAACCCATCTATTATTTATATCTAGAATGAAATCGCTTCTAAGATTAAAAGACATTACAATCATTAATTCTCACCTTTTTCTATATATAATCCCTTAATTTACGATGCTTAGTAAAAAGCTTTATATTTATTTTATCATATATTAAATATTATAATCATTCATAATATTTCTTTTTATCACAAAAGATGGTAAAATATCATTATAAATAGGAAATAAATACTAATATATGTTAAATAATTACAAATAATTAGTAAAAAGTATTTAAATTTAATTGATAAATGTGGTAAAATAAATTGCTGAAAGACTAAGAGCTGTGGAGGAAAAGATCTATATATGAATAAAAGTACAATTAAAAGAGGAATTGCAATTTCGGGAGTAATTGGTGGTATGGTATTGTTAAAGCCAATTGCAGTACAAGCTTTAGAAAATAATGAATTGCCAACAACTGAGGCTGATATAGAAAATGTCAATATGAGAAGCACTAGTAGAGGACAAGTTGTTAATGTTGATGGAACATATTTAAGAATTAGGTCTAATCCATCAACAAACTCTGAAATTCTTGGAACTATGAGTGAAGGTATTAGTTTTGAAATTATATCATACAGTAATGGTTGGTATAAGATTAGCTATAACAGTATTTTGGGTTATGTACATGGAGATTATGTGGAAGAAATAAACTCAAGTTCTACAGAAGATACATTATATTACGGGAAGGTATATAATGCAGAACCTAATTTAAGAGTTAGAAGTGGTGCTTCGTTAAATTCATCTATTATCGGGTATGTTGTAGATAATACAACTGTAACAATAGTAGGGACTGCAGACGAATGGTATAAAATTAAGTTTAATAATGGCTATGGATATGTACATAGTGATTATATTTTAGTTAATGGTATCAACGATGGTAATAACAATAATAATGAAAATGGTGCAGGTGGAGATGATACCGTAAGAAAAATTGGATATGTATATGATCTAGGTGGTTCTACATTAAGAATACGTAAATCACCAAACACAAATTCAGAAGTGCTTGGAAGTTTATATGAAGGAAATTCTGTTAATATTATAGGTGAAGAAGGTAATTGGTATAGAATTTCATATAATAATTCAGTAGCATATGTAAGTAAAGATTATATAACACTAGAAAAGACATCAGATGATAATAACAGTGGATCTGGAGAAATTTTGCCTGAGCAAAGTATAATTTCAAAAGGGAAAGTTATAAATGTTGAAGGTTCAAATTTGAGAGTACGTAAAGAGGCATCCACAGATTCGTTTGTTATTGGATATCTTTTAAATAATACTATTGTAGAAATACAAGGGCAAGTAGGAAATTGGTATAAGATATCATTTAAAGATTCAGTAGGTTATGTAAGTGCTGATTATATTACTGTAGACTTTGAAGAAAACTCAGGAAATATTGGCAATGAAGGGTCTGTAAATAAAGAAGCTTACAATATAATTTTAGACTCTATGAAAGCTCAACTAGGAGCTCCGTATGTATGGGGAGGATCTGGAGAGTTTTTAACTACAGAATTTTTAAATGAATTAAAAATTAGATTCCCTGAGGATGCTGCTCAAGGAGAATATGACCATGCTGAAAGATTTGTAGACATGGGTTATAGAGCCTTTGATTGCTCTGGTCTTATTTATTGGGCATTTAGACAAGTTGGTATTAATGTGGGTAGAACGACATATAACCAAATTAATGATGGAGTAGAAGTATCATTAAATGATGTTATTCCTGGGGATTTAATTTTTACAGGAGATTTAGGACATGTTGGTATGTATATTGGTGATGGTAAATGGATTGAATCTTCATTTACAGGAGATACAGTAAGAATCAGTAATGTACCGTGGGGATATGTAAGTAGAGCAAGAAGAATACTGTAGAGAGTGAAGAGTATTTTTAGTTAAGCTCTATAGTTAAAGCTTAAGAGTAAATGTAGAAACTGCGATGCAGTTTCTACAAAATAAATTTTAAAGTCATCTTAGATATCTTTATTTTTTAATTATATGGATAGCTTTTAATTTATCTATGTTAGAATTTTCTTTTCAATAGGTTTATTACTGAGTTGATTACTAGAGATACACCTCCTATTATTGAACCAAAAATAAGTAGCGTATTAGATAATGAAGTAGGTAAGAATCTCATTTTTAAAGAAAAAAATATGGATATTATAATAATTGAAAATCCAAGTATTATAAATAGATATCCCAGTAGTGATTTTTTATTTATAAAAATAATTCCTATACCAAGCAATAATAAAATAGATGAAGCTGCAAAATTTGCGCCTCCACTTAACGAATTACCGAAAAAAATAGGAGTATAAACAACGGTATTTTTTATTAAACTAAATATACCGAAAAGCATTAATAATGAACCTAGTATTAGAGGTAAAAGTTTGTAATTTTTATTATTATGATTTTTAAACTTATTAGAATGAAATAGGGGTAGTTGTTGTTTATTTAATGTAATAAAGTTCCTTTTATAAAATTTAAGTCTTGGAGTATATCTAATAGTTTTTTTTCTATACCTCAAACAATACATCTCCTAAAAAGTAATCATTATTATAATATGAAATTAATATAAAAGTGTGATAAAAGCAAAGCTTTAAACAGTTATATAAAATTTATTTTAATAATAGAATATTGATTTATAGGTTAAAAGTTTTTTTGGGGGAAAAGAGATTTTATTTAAGTATGAATTAATTGTTAAAATGAGAATATAAATTTATTAGTAGGATATAAAAATTTATAGTCAGGTGATCTTAAATGAATGAAAGTACTTGGTATAGGATAAAGTATTCAATAGGTTATGTTTTTGAAGAAAATAAGCTAGTGATAGCTATTCCAGTAGGAATATTAGACTCTACTAAGGAGAATTTTGAGAAAAATATAAAGTTAATGGATATAGGTCCATATATAGCACTTCCAAGTGAGGCAATAAGTATTGGGGAAAGCTGTAGAGATAATATATCTAGGATTTTAAATGAAACACTAGAAGATGCCATAATAATAATTGATAAAATAATAGATGGAAAAACTGGAGAAGATTTAGAAGAAATATGCACTAAAGCAAAAGATATGTATGACTCAGAAAAGATTTATTTAGAAAAAGGTTATATACTAAAAAATATAGATGAATTTAATGAGAATATTGACCAATATAATTTTGAGTAAATCTTAAAAAGATTAAAGGCATAATATATAAGAATAGTTCTTATATATTGTGCCTTTTATTATGTTGACAATTTTGATATTAATTAATATAATTGCTTAAATAGTAAAATAACCTTTTGGCAACTGTGGATTATTTTTCTAATAGATAGTGGTATTAAAATGATTAACAAAAGAAATAAGAAGCAAAGGATGATGAGAAATTTGAGTAATAAAGAAGTATTTAAGAATATTGAAGAAAAGCTTAATAAAGAATTTATAGGACAGAAGAATTTCTTTAGTAAATTATGTGGCTATTTTAGAGAGAAGATTAGCAATGATGAAAAGGGAATTCTATTATTAGTAGGAAGTAAAGATACGTTTAAAAAAGCTAGTGTAAGATTTATATTCCAAGAGCTTAAAGAGAGTGAAGTTATTAAAAATGGAGAAGTAGATGATATAGACTTATCTGAATATAGCTTTAATTTAGGATATAATGCGTTTTTAACTGACCTTTATGAAAAATTAAACAATGATTCTAAATGTATTATTTTTAAAAATACTGATATGGCATCAGAAGAGATTTTATCACTTCTATCTAAGATAAGACCAAATAGTTGTTTACCGTTAAAGAATGAATACATACTAAAAAATAAGTTTATGATAGAAGCTGAAGCTAATGATAATACTGAAAAGATTAATGCTTTTTTATGTCATAACAAGTTTTTCGTTTTTGTTTACAATAATGATAATGATGAAAAGTTTAATCAAATAAAAGACAAATATTTAAAAAATAGTGAAGAAATTTTTTATACTAAGGACTTAACTAAAGAAGAAAGAGATTTAGTTATTAAAGCAGAGACAATTAGAGAAATAAGAAAAATACAAGATGAATTCAATATAGAAGCTATTTTAGAAATAAAGGAAGATTCAAATAAAACAGACGATTATTTATTATGCACATATTTACAAGACTTTTTCAGAGAAGATGTAAATTTTGATGTAAAGCAATATGTTTCTTATAAAGTATATAAACCATTAAGAAATTTAATAATTAATCAGGGGCTTCAAGATGAAAATAAGATATTAATATATGTAGAAGAAAATGAAATATACTGTAAAACAAATAAAGAAATCTATAAATTAAGCGAGTACTCTATTCCAACGTTAGAAGAAGCAAGATATAAGTTAGATTCAATTATAGGTATAGATGAATTAAAGGAATTTATACAAAATGTTGAAAATAACTATAAGGTTCAAGAAATAAGAGAAAGACTAGGACTTAAGTCTTCTATGCCATCTCTGAATATGATATTTGCAGGTAATGCAGGTACAGGCAAAACAAATGCAGCAAGAGTTACATTTGAATATTTAAATGCTTTAGGAATATTAAGAAAATGTGTATTTAAAGAAGTTAGTAAAGCTGACTTTATAACAGAAAATCCTAGTGATGCTGCAAAAAGAACTAATGATATTATAAATTCAGCCTTAGGTGGAGTGTTATTTATAGATGAAGCTTATTCTTTATGCCAAGATGAAAATGACAAAGTAGGTAAAGAAATAGTAGATGCTTTATTGAAAGGTATTGAAGATAATAGAAATGATTTAGTAGTAATAATTGCAGGATATGAAAAAGATATTGAAAAATTCTTAAAGTATAATCAAGGATTATCTTCAAGATTCCCAAACACAATTCATTTCCATGATTATGACCCAAAGCAAATGTATGAAATAGCTGTAAATATAGCTAAATCAAAAGGATATACAATATCTGAAAAAGCTAAGAGTGGATTGATAGAGCTATTTACCAAAAATCAATTAGTAGGTAAAAATGACTTAGGAAATGCTAGATTTGTAAGAAATATAGTAGAAAATGCTATTTTAGATTCATCAAAGAAGTATTTAACTAATAAAGAAAGGTCAATTGATGTATTAGAAAGAGATAATTTTAATTTTAAAGCTAAGGCTAAGTTTAATCTAGAAGAGAAGCTAAAAGGAATAATTGGACTTGATGAAGTTAAAGAGCTTTTAAGAAGTCAGTACAAGCTGTTAGTAGCTCAAGAAAAGAGAAAGTCAGTTGGAGTAAACACAAAAATTGAGCAGAATTTGAATATGGTATTTGCAGGTAATCCAGGTACAGGAAAAACTAGTATAGCTAGACTTGTAGCAGAAATGCTTAATAGCATGGGGTTATTAAAAGGTGGTCAGCTTGTAGAAACTGATAGATCAAGTTTTGTATCAGATATACCAGGTCAAACAGCTAAGAAAACTGAAGAAAAGTTTAAAGAGGCTATAGGTGGAATTTTATTTATTGATGAAGCTTATACACTTGCAAATGATGATTTAGGAAGAGAAGCAGTAGAAACCTTACTTAAATTAATCGAAGACTATTCAAAGGAAGTAATAGTAATATTAGCAGGATATGAAGAGGAAATGGAAGACTTCTTTGATGTTAATATCGGATTAAAATCAAGATTTCCATTATGGACTACATTCCAAGACTATAATCCAAATGAACTTTTAGAAATGTCTATAAAGTTAATAGAATCTAGTGGATTTAAACTTTCTAAAAATGCATATGTCGCATTAAAGAATAGTTTTGTTGATATATATAAAAATTCTGATGCAACATCAGGAAATGGTAGAATGGTTAGAAATTATGTAGAAAGATTAATCAGAAACCAAAGTATAAGAATAGCAGAAGAAGATATAAGTGTTTATGAAATGAACTTAATCACTACTAAAGATATAGAGAAAATAAATGTATCTGATTATGATAATAAGTTTAATTTAGAGAAAAAATTAGATGGTGTTATATCTAATGAAAATGCAAAGAATTTTCTAAGAGAGCAGTATAAGTTTATGAAGGTTATGGCTAGAAAGAAAAGACTTGGAATGGCTACTGACTTAAATAAATATATGAATATAATTGCTATGGGCTCTGAAGGTACTGGTAAGAAAAGAACATTTAATATTTATACAGAAATGTTATATAACTTAGGTATAGTTAAATCTAAAAATATGATAATAATGGATAAGTATGATATAGTTAATAGCTTTAAAGGTGGACGTAAGCTTGATGAAGTAATGAACAAATATGTTGGGAAAGTAGTTTTTGTAGAAAATGCAGGTCTTTTATTAGAAGAAGAAAATCATAAAGAAATATTAAATAGCTTAATTAAGTTTATAGATAGTAATTATAGTAAAATAATTATAGTATTATCTGGAGATAAAATAGGAGTTAGAAACTTAATACAAACAAATCAAGAACTGAGTTATAGATTCCCAGTTAAAGTAGAGTTTAAAGATTACAAGATTGACGAGCTTTTAAAGATAGCATTAACTACATTGAGTTTAAAAGGATATAATTTAAATGATGATGTAAAAGAAAAATTAGAAGAGACTTTAATTGAAATTTATGCTGATAGTGAAGTTATATTAAAAAATGGATTATTAATAAATCAATTCTTAGATTGCTTAATAAGAACTCAAAGTATAAGGATTTGTGATGAAAACTTCAATAACAAAGAAATTAATATAATAACTGTAGAAGATATTGAAAAGAGTAAAACTAGATTTTTACAGCTTTAAAGTCGAAAAATACAGTAATGAATAATTATAATTAATAACTAATGAATATAAGGGGCTGTATCAAAAAAATTTGATATTTGCCGATAAAGAAAAGGAAGTTCGAATTTGAACTTCCTTTTTTGCGCATAGTAATAATATGAAAAACTTCACAAAAAATGTGATTCCTATGCAACAAATAGGATTTGCATT
>NZ_JACOOP010000089.1:0-7309 GCF_014287725.1 Clostridium sp. NSJ-49
TCAATTTTATTGTAGGTTTGTTTACCATACAATAAAAAATTCAAACTTATATAATTTTCAAAGAGCGAGCAATTCTATGAAAAATCAAGCTATTTTTTCATATCAACTTAACAGATTCTTTGTTAACAATTTATTTACATTTTAATTTTACCATAGCTTAACTTCAAATAAAATAAAAAAATATATGCCTATAATAATTTATATACTTAAATATATTATAGACATATATTATATTAAATCTAATTACTATTTTATATTTACTAATTAATAGCTTCTTTATTCACCAATTCCACTCTTTTTAAAGTTTTCAACAAAACCTTCTGAAAGCTTATTTATAGGCTTCTTTAAAAGTAAAGCTACTAATAATGCTACTACTATATAAATTAGAGAAACAATAATATCTTTAGTTAATACTGACTGTACAACTCCACCAATAGCTTCTCTTGCAAAAGATATTGAATATGTAAATGGTAAGAATGGATTGATTACTTGGAAGAATCTTGGAGTTAGTTGAATTGGGAATGTTCCTCCTGATCCTGCTACTTGTAAAACAAGTAATACTATTGCTAAAACCTTACCTACATTTCCAAATACAGAAACTAAAGAATACACTATGAATGTAAATGTTATAGATGTAAATACTATTCCTGCAACAAACAATGCCGGATTAACACAATATATCTTTAGAATATATAAATCTCCTAATGCCACTATTAATGCTTGAATAATAGCAATTGTTAAATATAATAATAACTTACCAAAATAAACTTGTGTTGGAGTATATTCTCCATGTTTTTCTACTGATAACATTGAACTTAAAAGAGTCAATCCAACCCATAGTGATAAAACTGTATAGAATGGAGTCATTGCTGTTCCATAATTACCCATTGGATATAAGTTATTCTCTACTATATTTACTGGATTGGCTAAGAAATCACTTCTCTTTGCAACATCAGCCTTCAATAAATTAACTATATCTCTCAATTCCTGTTCATTACTAATACCAGCCATCTTATCTACTAAATCATTTATCATTGCTTCAGCTTGAGGTAGAACCTCTTTAACAAAAGCTATTCCTTCTTCACCTTTTTGAGCTCCTGCATATGCTGTATTTAGTATATCTTGTACTTGAGGTAGCTTAGCCTCTGCTCCTTTAAGTATGTCTAATGCTCCTCCTGCAACATTATAAGCTTGATTTAAGGTATCATTTAAAGCAGGTATTATTGTTGAATCATAATTTGCATATATTCCATCAGTAATATTAGCTATATCATTAGCAGCTGTAACGATATTATCTAATAGAGATAAATCTATTACTACTCCACTATCTACTTTAGTTTTAATATCGTTTAGAGTTCCTAAAGCTGTAGAAAGAGTATTGCTGATATTAGTCAAACTATCTATTGCATTACTTAAAGATCCTCCTGAGAACTTATTCAATGTATTTAAAATATTAAGTACTGAATCAGCTGTTGCTTTTAATCCATTAACCTTACTTATTAAGTTATCTACCATTGCCGGTGCATTATCAGCTCCTGAGTTAATTGCATTTTTTACCCCTTCAGTATATGTTGCAATATCCTTTGAAACTTCATTAACTATCTTAATATCTTGCTTAATAGTTGGTGATAACTTTTCTACTGCACCTTGAGAAGATGTAATGAAATTTTGTACTTCACTACTTAAATTTTGAGCATTAGTTAAAGTATCTTGAATCTTAGGAATATCATTTTGAATCTCTGTAATTAAAGTTTGAATCTTTTCTGCTCCATCTGCAGCTTTATCTACAGTATTATTTATATCACCAAAACTTCCTTGAATCTTTACTAACGAATTATATATTGTTGTTATTTTAGGAATTTGCTCTTCTAGTTGTATTCCTACCTCATTGGCAACTCCAAATATAGCATTACTAACTGTTTCAACTATTGATTTAGTTACTTGTTCCTGAAGTGCTGTTGCACCTTTGACAGTAATCTTAGGTGCTATTGCATTAACTTTCTCATTAACAGTATAAATAATTTCTCCCTTTGTAACATTGTCACTTAATATGGATGTTAAATTCTTTGAAAAATTTTCTGGGATTGTTATGCTTGCATAATAATTTCCATTTTCAACATTTCTTTCAGCTTCTTCTTCTGATACAAATTGCCACCCAAGCTGCTTATTGTCTTTAAGTTGACCTATAACTTCATCACCTATATTAATATCCTTACCACTAAAATTAGCTCCCTTATCAAGATTAACAACCCCAACTTTTATTCCACTGGTTGCGTCCTGTGAATACGGATCCCATGATGCCTTAATATTAAACCAAGCATATAAAGATGGTATTATACATAAGGCAGCTAGAACAATAATAGCTGCATAATTCTTAAATATGCTTCTAATATCATCCTTATAAATTTCAAATATCTTTTTCATCTTTTGTATCTCCTTATTACTATTAAATTAGTTCTCTTAGTATTATTTGTATATATTGTGGCAAATATTACTTTACTTTTTTCATTTGCATTTTAAATAAAACCACTCAAGCAACAATTGTAATCATATCCACATATAACTGTACTTCTATTAACTCCCCCATTCTCTCGAATTTATCTGTATATTATCATACTCATTATTATTTATAAGTCAAAATTCAAATTCTTTTATTTTCCCATCAATTTAGTTGTATTTTCATAATTAATTGTGATTAGCTTTTATTTTCTCAAAAATAGTTATACTTTAATAATCAATTTTTAGTTCTCTATATTTTTATTTTGTAAATATAATAAAAGGAGCTGTTTATAAAAACAACTCCTTAAATATAAAATATTTTTTTAACTAAAAGGTTTATAGACACTACTATCTAAATATACTTCTGATACACATTCTCCAGCTGAATTATATCCATATAAATAAGTATCAGCAGATAATGCTCCTGTTTGATAAGCTTTTGGCTCATAAGTTATTCCACCAGTAGCTTGGCTATTAGACCAAAACTCAGCAGTTATTGAACCACCACTAGAATATACATTAACAACAATTGGATAATCATAAGGATTTGTAAACACTAAATCTGGCCATTCATCACCTATAGTAGCATCTAAGCCTTGTGGAACATAACCAACAGTCATTTCATGATATGTTCTAAAATCAGGAATTATTCCTGCTCTAAGCTCAGCATTATATATAGTACTAGAAATCTGACATACTCCTCCACCATATCCTGGAACTACTTTCCCATTAAGATAAGTATTAGCAGCAACAAAACCATTTTCTGCTGTAGTAGGTCCTATAGCTTCTACAGTTGAAAAAGAATCTCCAGGCATAAGTAAAACATTACCTATCATACTAGCTCCTCTTTGAATATTTGTCCCACTTGGTCCTGCTGAAAAATAAGTTGTATATGAAGATATTTTTGTATCTACTGTTTGTAACGCTGCAGTTGTTATTTCTGGATCTACCTCTTCAAGATTTCCTTCAATCGAAACAAGGTCATCACCATTAACATCTTCTAATGCTGTTTTTATATTTGTAAATAACTCTTCTTTATTTAATCCATAACCAACTTGTCCATCTGTTACACTTATAGTATCCCAACTTATACTTATACTTGCATTTACTGCATCAACCTTAACTTGTTCAGCTATTGTATCTATGAATTCAGCAATTTTATCTTCATTATAAAGTATTTCAAACTCATAACTTCTACTTTCCGGTTCTTTTATAAGAGAAAGTTTTTCTTTAAAATTCTTATCTTTTCCAAAGTTCAAAAGTTCATTTTCAAAAGTCTCATAATCTATAGTTGTATCTAGATTTAAGTAACTTTTATCAAAATTAGAATCGCCAACAGCAACATTTATTTTTCTTGAAGAAATTTCATTAACCATTTCCTCTAAAACATTATGCAATTGACTCTTAGTAAATCCTGATACATCAGTATCTAATACAAAAGTTCCTGGATATACCTTATCTTCATAACTATTAACAAGTTTCTTATTTTCTGAATTAGTATAAGCTGCAGTAAATCCAACTAACACAAGCACTGCTAATACTGCAAAAAATAATATTTTCTTTCGTTTACTGGTAGGCTTTACTACTACTTCATTCGTTTGTGGTGCAATATTATTATCCATACACTTCTCCCCTATAACATAAAAGTATTATTCCATTTAATAATTCAATAGTTATATTATATAACTTTTAGTATTTTTTTACAATTAACATTCCTTTATCTTTTTCCGATAAAGTTAGATATAAGTCTACATAAAAATTTATTTTATTGTATACTAATATAGATAATAATAAACTTAAGGAGAAAAAAATGATTAAAACATTTAATGAACTTGACTTAAATTTAAATATAATAGAAGGTCTTAAAAAGCAAAACATTACAGAACCTACATTAATTCAACAATTAAGTATTCCAAAAGCATTGGAAAACAAAGATATTATTGGTGAAGCTCATACTGGTAGTGGAAAAACTTTAGCTTATCTTATTCCTTTATTCCACAAAATAAACACAGAAAAAAGAGAAATGCAAGCTATTATACTTGCTCCAACTCACGAACTTGTTATGCAAATAGAATCTCAAATAAAATTACTTAATACAAACTCTGAAACAAACGTAACTTCATTAACTATAATGGGTGAGTCAAATATTGAAAAGCAAATAAAAAAATTAAAAGATATTAAACCTCATATAATAGTTGGTTCTCCAGGTAGAATATTAGATTTAATAAGAAAGAAAAAGATAACTGCTCATACTATAAAAACTATAGTAATAGATGAAGCTGACTCATTACTTCGTAACAATAGAACTAGCGTTATAAAAGATATTATAAAAACAACTATGAGAGATAGACAGCTAATGTTCTTCTCAGCTAGTATAAGTTCAGAAGCTTTAAAAGAAGCAAAATCATTAGTTAAAGAAAATGTAGAAATAATTAAAACTGAAACAAAGACTTCTTTAAACCCAAACATAGAACACATTTGCATACTTGGCGATAATAGAGATAGATTCGAAAATTTAAGAAAACTTTTAGTAGCAGAAAAGCCAAAAAGAGCTATAGTTTTTGTTAATAACAACACAGAAATGGATGTGCTTACTAGTAAATTAATGCACCATAAAGTTAATGCTATATATATAAGTGGTAAATCATCTAAAGAAGATAGAAAAAAAGCTATCGATAGCTTCAAAAGCGGTAAATGTCCTGTTTTAGTTTCTTCAGATTTATCTGCAAGAGGTTTAGATATTCCTGATGTTACTCACATAATAAACCTTGACTTCCCTGGAAGCTCAAATGAATATCTTCATAGAGCTGGAAGAACTGCTCGTGGCTTAGGTTCAGGAAAAGCTATATCTCTAATAACAACAAAAGAAATCAAGTGGATAAATTCATACGAAAAAGAATTTAAAATTAAATTTATTCCTGCAAGACTATATATGGGTAAATTAGAAAGACTTGATTAATGCCTAAAAGTAAGTGAAAGGTTGCTTCGCAAGATCAAAGTTTTGACTTCGTCAAAGATTAAAATCTTCTTCGCAGAGTGGAAAGTTGACTTATAAGTAGAAAGAGCTTGATTTATTCAAAAATTTCTACTTTAGCTGCTTTTCCCTTTTTTCGTAAGCAAAACCTTTCCCTTCACCATAGGTGACTTTTTACTTTGCCGTTAGGAAACTACTTTGCGTAGCACTCTACTATTTCTCCATAGTAGATATAATGATAGTCATCTTTAGGATAATTCTTCTTTAATTCCTCCGGAAAGCTATCTTTGTGAATTCTATCCACATAAGTGATTTTACACTCATAGTACATATTGCAATTATCTACTACTGGCGTTTCTGTAAGCTTCGCTGGTACAAATTTTATATTTGCTTCCTTTTCTTTATCTATATCTCTTCCTGATTTTGTTCCACAAATAGTAAGAGCTTTTTTCATTTCATCACTATATGGAATACTTATAGTATAATCCTTAGCAGTTTGTATAAATTCATAAGTATATCTTTGAGGTCTTACCATAGCTACAAAAAAGGGTTTATTCCAGCTATATCCTACATACCCCCAGGAAATAGTCATAGTGTTTACCTTACCATTTTCTTTTACTGTTAAAAAAGCACCTCTTTTAGTTAGGTTCTCCATTGCCTCTGATAAATTTTCATAAAATTTCACTTTAACACCTCCAATATTTTCTATTATATCATATATGTCGTATATGCTAAAAATGAACCGATTCCAATTCCCTCTCAAAATAAAATATAAATAATACTACTTCTTAAAACCTAATATAAAGTAACTTCTTGCCAGCTCTAATATTTATCTAATATTTCAATATAGTTTTTATAACTACATATTGCACTGTTAATATTTATGTGATATTATTTTTATAAAGCAAATATTAAGATAATCAAAGTATTTTTTTTATAAAAGGAGGCCCTTATGAATAAAATTGCGTTAATTACAGATAGCACTTGTGGATTACCAAAGAAATATATAGATAAATATAATGTACACATTGTAAATTTAAAAATAATAAAGGGAGAATAAAGTAAAATTAAAGAAAAAATGAAACTGCGTAGAAGTATTTATACACAGTTTTTTAACTATTAAATAACTTAACTTTACAATAAGTTTTATATGAAAATGTTATAAATAATATTAGTGTACTTAATCCAAATATAAACCTATCTTCAGACAATAAATCAATAGATAGTAATATTAAAAATCCTAAATAAAAATATGAAAAAATTAAATGCTTTATAGATAAATTATTCTTTTGATTAGTAGACAATTCATCAAATAAGCTTGTTACTTTAGTATATAATTTAATGAAAAAACATAATATCAATAGAGCAGATAGTATTCCTCTAATAGATGAACCATTAATCAAATCATGTGCTGAAAAAAACATTAAGAGTCCAAGAGTAAAATAACATGATAGTAAATTTTTTAATTCTTTTATTTTATTTAACATTTTAGAATATCCCTTCCAAGTGGCTATATAACATTGATAATTAAACGTTGAATTATACAAATTGTACCACAAAAATGGTTCCGCATCAAATTAATTAGCGATATTAGAATAATTTGTAAAAAAATATATATAGTGATAATAGAGATGAGCATAATTGATCTTTTAAAAAGTGAATATTAATTAGAGATGAAAAAATAGGAAAATTAGGATTATTAGTAATAAAGTGACCTAAAAAAGGGCAGACTATCCCTATGAGGATAATAAAATGTAAAATATTAGGTTGTTAAAGAGCTAACTAGCTCGTTTAAGCTTGCTTAGAGAACAAATCTTATCTTCCTTTTTATTAACA
>NZ_JACOOP010000090.1:0-7039 GCF_014287725.1 Clostridium sp. NSJ-49
AGAAATGGTATATTATTGCATGAAAAGAAAATAGCGTAAAGGTATATTTTTACAGAGAATAGGAGGCTTATAACCTCCTATTTGTCGTGTCAAAAAACTTGTTCATTTAGAAATAATTTCATATAAATATATGAATAAAAAATAAAAAGACCGTCTACTGAAATGATTTTAAAAATCATTTCAGAGACAGCCCCTTTTTATATGAAATATCTGAAAACATAATGGAGGATATTAAAGTTAATACACGATAAATTGACAAGTGAATAATATATATTAAATAGTGATTTATAAGAGGTAATAAGTTTGAAAAGTGAAGTAATTATTGATTCAAAAAATGGTAGAGTAACAAGAGAAGAAAAAGAAGATATTGTATGCTTAAAAGGTAATAAAATTAATGAAGATAGTAATTTTATTGAAAACTTATGTATTGATATTAAATCAGATGTGATAGGGGAGAAAGAGTTTCCGTTAAAGATAGGTGGATATAATTTTAAGCTTTTCTTAGGTCATTTTTGTAATGAATATATTGAAGATATACTTATTTGTGGAGAAAGTGGAGGTAGTGGCAATTACGCTATAGCAAATATTTATCATTATCAAGATGGGAAGTTACTTGAAATATTTAATTCAGATACTTTCTCTGATAAGTATAAATATAAGTGTAGATACTTAAAAGATTGTAAAATTGAACTGATTTGTGATAAATTACAAAAGAAATATATTATAGATATAGGTACTATAGATAAGAATTATTTAGAACAAATATATTCTATAGATGGCAAAATAATTACTGATAGTGATCCGTCAGTATCATACGTAACTGACATATATCCAATAATAGATTTAAATACAAATCTTATGAGGGTTGAAGCATACCAAAGAGTAATTGGAATAGTGAACGCAAGTACTATTGGAGAAATAATAAGTATTATTTCTCTAGAAGAATGTAGAACAAAGGTTATAGAACAATTTGCAGCAACTGACGGAGAAAATATTTCAGAACTTTCAAGAGGTAATGATTTAAGAGATGATATTATAAGCAAGTTGCCTGATGATATAACTTTGATAAATCTAAATAAGTTTGGTGGAAGAAATGGATTAATTAAAGCTGATATAGATGGGGATGGTAATGAAGAAATATTATGTGCATATAAGTATAAAGATGTACAATATTTAAGTGCATTTAGAGAAATAGATGGAGCAGTTAAATTCTTAGATAATATAGATGGAACAGGGTATGATATATCAGATTTAATAATTGATAAGATAAAGCAAAAAGGTGGAGAAAGCATAATAGTAGGATGGAGAATTGGGGGGATATGGTCAGTATTAGATATATTAGATTTTAGAGAAGGTAAATTTATCAAGGCTTTAAAAGGGGATAAATTAAATTACTCTAAGATAGAGCTTTGTGATTCAAGTAATACAAGGGGTGGAAAGAATATAGCATTATGGACTCATGAAACTGGAGAAGCTTATAATGTACAAATATATACATTAAGAGGAGAAACCTTAGAAAAAACATACAAAGATGATAAAGAGTATTTTTTAAGGGTAGAAGAGTATTATAAAAATTTGATAAATAAATCTAGGGAAACACCACAATATCTATACTATTTAATTCAAGCTCAATGTAGAGCGGGAAAGAAGAAAGAGGCTATTGATAATATAAATAGAGCTTTGAAAAATCCAAATCCATTTCCTTCAATACAAGAGCTAAAGAGGTTAAGAAAGAGTATAAGTAAATAAACCTAATATTGAAATATGATAACTTTAACTTGCTTATATATTATGGTGAAAATATGATTAATTATAGATAAATTTAGAAATAATCATAGAAGATGTAATATATTAAGCATTATTAAAGTTATCTTTTTTATAACAGTTAAAACAGGTGTTATATGTAATATGTAAGGTTGGAAAAAAATATAATAAGCTTATATTATATGTTATAATATAAAATATATAATTAGAGGGAGGAATCAATATGTCAATATTAAAAAGATTCACAGATATAATGTCTTCTAATATTAATGCTATGCTTGATAAATGTGAAGATCCTGTAAAAATGGTAGATCAACTAATGAGAAATTTAAATAAAGATTTAAATGAGATAAAAGTAGAAACTGCTTCAGTTATGGCAGAAGAAAATAGAGCTAAAAGAGAACTTGATGAATGTCAAGAGCAAGTTAACAAAATGTTAGATTATGCAAAAAGAGCTGTTGCAGCAGGAAATGATGATGATGCAAGAAGATTTTTAGATAAAAAAGTAACTCTTTCAGAAAAGTTAACTTTATTGCAAACAAAATATGATTCAGCAAAAGCAAATTCAGAAAAAATGAGATCTATGTACAATAAAGTTTCAAATCAAATTGAAGAACTTAATGAAAGAAGAGCGGTAATAAAAGCTAAAATGACAACAGCAAAAATACAAGAAAAAGTTAATACTTTAGGAAATAGTGTAAATAAATCAACTGCTAATATGGATTCATTTGCAAGAATGGAAGAAAAGGCTAACAGAATGCTTGATGAGGCAAACGCAATGGCTGAATTAAATTCAAAACCAGTAGATGATATTGATGATTTAATGAGCAAATATAATAGTAATAATTCAGCTGTAGAAGATGAACTTGCAGCTTTAAAAGGTAATAATGATGCTGTTGAAGATATGTTAAGAGAGTTAAAAGGTGAATAATATATTCTCATGATAAAGGTATTCTTTTAAGATATAACGGAGGTAAAGATGGGATTATTTAAAAACCAACTTTTAAATGTAATTGAATGGAATGAGACAAGAGATGACGTTATTTTTTGGATGTGGAAGAATAACGAAATAAAAAAGAATAGTAGATTAATAATAAGGCCTGGACAAGATGCGATTTTTATGCAAAATGGTAAGGTTGAAGGTGTATTTACTGAGGAGGGAAATTACGAAGTCGAAACAGAAATAATTCCATTTCTCTCAACATTAAAAGGCTTTAAATTTGGTTTTAATAGTGGACTAAGAGCAGAAGTGTTATTTATTAATACTAAGGAGTTTTTAGTAAGATGGGGAACTAAAGGTCCAATTAATATTCCAGCTCCAGGTATGCCTGGTGGAATGCCAATAAGATGCTTTGGATTTTACACTGTAAAAGTAGATGATTATATGACTTTAATAGATAAGGTTGCAGGTATAAAAAGTCAATTTACAGTAGATGATATCAAGATTCGTACATCAGCTATAATGGATGGACTTCTTATGAAATGGATAGTAAAAGAAGGAAAGAATATGTTTAATCTACAAGTAAATTCAGCTGAGATAGCTAAAGGATTAAAAGTAGATTTAGATATGCAGCTTTTACAAATAGGATTGACTGTAACTGGCGTAACTATTGAAAACTTCAATTATCCAGAGCAAGTTCAAAAGATGATTGATAAAAATGCAGCTTATGGTATGGTGGGTAATATAGGACATTACCAAAATGTAGCCATGGTTGAATCAATGGAGAAAAATCCAGGAAGTTCTATGGGGAATATGGCTCAAGCGGGTATAGGAATACAAATGGGTATGGAAATGGCAAAAGAAATGAAAAGCAATATAGAAAATTCAAAGTCTAATGTCTCTAACTCTAGTATTTGTCCTAACTGCCATAGTAATATAGATAGCAATGCTAAGTTCTGTCCAAATTGTGGAGAGAAAGTAGTAAAAGCAGAAGAGCAAAACTCAAAAAAGAAATTTTGTCCAGAGTGCGGAGCAAAACAAGATGGAAACTCTAAATTCTGTAGTGAGTGTGGAAATAAACTTTAAAAGGTTATAAATTAACAGTGACAAGTGATGAGTTAAAAAATTGAAGCAGCTTAAGCTGCTTCAAAACTTATCACTTGTCATTTTTTCATTTATATCTAAATAAAGTGTTGACACTTTATCTATGTTGGAATTAATAAGTTAAAATTTCTATGCCTGTTTCAGTTACAAGCACAGTATATTCCCATTGTGCTGAAGGGCATCCATCTTCTGTTAATACAGTCCAGTCATCATCTGAATCAATGAATATATCAGGAGTACCCATGTTTATCATTGGCTCAATTGTAAAAACCATACCAGGAACTAATAGCATTCCAGTACCTCTTTTTCCAACGTGAGATACAAAAGGTTCTTCATGGAATTCTAATCCTATTCCATGTCCTCCAAATTCTCTAACAACAGAGTAACCGTTGCTTTCAGCATGTTTTTGAACTGCTTCAGCTATATCTCCCATGAATCCCCATGGCTTAGCTGCTTCTAATCCTTTTTCTAAGCACTCTTTTGCTACATCTACTAGTTTATCTAAGTTAGGATGAACTTCTCCTATTTTAAACATTCTTGAAGCATCAGAAAAATATCCATTATATATTGTAGAAACATCTACATTTATAATATCTCCATTTTCTAATATCACATCAGGGCTTGGAATACCATGACAAACTTCATCGTTTATTGATGTACAAACACTTTTTGGATAACCTTGAAAGTTTAATGGAGCAGGAATAGCACCTTGAGAAATTGTAAATTCATGAACTAGAGTATTTATTTCTTCTGTACTCATACCAGCTTTTATATTAGTGGATACAAGATCTAAAACAGCAGTATTGATTTTAGAACTTTCTTTAATACCTTGAATCTGTTCAGGGGTTTTAATTATGCTTCTTGGAGGAATAATAGCACCTCTTTGAGCATAAGAAGCTAGTTTCTTATCAAATTCAAGATGACAATGTTTATATTTTTTATTGCTACCGCACCAACAAGGTGCATTTCTATTAATGTTCATAATTGTTCTCCTTAAATTAAAATTACTATAATAATTATTATACTACTAAATTGAAAATGTTGATAATAAGTATAGTAATGATATAAAATTATATTAAAAATTATATTGAGAAATGTAAAGGAGGAATTATGGAACTAGAGATAATAAGAACTATTCAAAGTATTTCAAATCCATTTTTTGATGTGTTATTTCAAATATTTACTATGTTTGGTGAAGAGTTGATATTAATATCGATAATAACTACTATATACTGGGCGTATGATAAAAAGTTTGGAGAGTATATTGCATATTCATCATTAACGAGTTTGCTATTTAATAATGCATTAAAGGATATATTTAAAATGAAAAGACCAATTGGAGAAGAAGGAATAAGAACACTAAGAGCTGAGACAGCAACAGGATATTCATTTCCAAGTGGTCATAGTCAAGGGGCTGCATCTTTTTATGGAAGTATAGCTATATATTTTAAAAAGAGAATTATTTATATTTTAGCAACTATAATAATTTTTTTAGTTGGAATATCTAGGTTATATTTAGGGGTTCATTATCCTAAAGATGTATTAGTTGGGATAGCACTTGGGCTTTTGATATCAATTATCTCATATAAATTATTTAGAACAGTGAATAATAGAAATTTACTTTATATAATAACTTTTATTTGTTTTATACCAGCATTACTATTTGCACAATCGCCAGATTTTATAAAAGGAATGGGAACATATCTAGGCTTTGTTATAGGTGTAATTGTAGAAAAGAGATATATTAATTTTTCTGTTGAGGGGAATTTAGCCAATAAAATATTGAGAGTAGTTATTGGAATAGCAATTTTACTTATAATTAAATCAGGATTAAAAGTAATTTTTCCTAATGAATTAATATTTCATTTTATAAGATATACTATAGTAACATTTGTAGGAATTGGAGTATATCCTGCAATATTTAAAAAACTTAAAATCTAAACAAAATAAAGAGTAATAATCTTAGATAAAACTCACAGGCTATTGTTCATTTTAGTTGAGCATCAGCTTGTGAGTCTGACTAAGAGCTTATTTATATATGTTAATAATATTAGAAAGAAATTTAATTATATCATCAATCATTATTGTTATTCCGCTATAAAATATAGTTAATATAATCATGTAAATGCAATAAATTATAGGACATAACATAAAAAATGATAATATTTTTCTATTGTTATTTATAAAATATACAAATTTAAACCAAATCTTATCTAAAAACCATGCCTTGTTGTCTAAAATAAGATCTTTTATGGTATCTATGTCTAAATAATTACCATTATCTTTATTTGAATTTATCATAAATAGAAGTTGATTTTCCTGAATTAATTTAAAAGTGTCAATATTAATAGTATTATCAAAATCATTTTCAGGAGATAATATTAATGTAGTTAAAGGGACATCTTCTTCAATAATATCTACTAGAAGATTTTTAATATTTTCAGTTTCGTTATATATATCATAAATAAGCTTATTTGCAATATCCTTTGAGCTGTTATTATCTAAAAAATTTGATAATGGAATTATATTATATAATCCATTAGGAGTAATAGCTAGATGATATATATTGAGAGTTCTATCATCATTTTCTAAAGAAAGATTGCTTAATACTATATTATTAGATGGAAGCAACTTGAGAATATCTTTTATATTATCATTTTCTTTAAGTTCTTTAAAAAATCTCATTATATTACTGTGAATATTATGATAAATTCCGTTATGCAAAGCAACGATATGCATCAAATATATGAAGTATATTGAAGATAATATTGAAAAGTTAAGATCGAATACTATACCAAGTATTAATAATATAGTAGGTACTCGCAAAAATTTATTTTTAAATAAAAAGATAATTGATTTAAATGCAAATATAATAGCTTTGTAAGTGAATAATAAAATGTAAAAAAATGATTTAGTTAAAAGTATTATAATAAAGCCTATAGATTTAAGTAAGAAAAACAAGGTAATACCTCCAGTTTGTAATATAGTAGTATTATTTACCAATATAAAAGTTTTTATTAAATAAAATATACATAGCCATTATTATAAAAAAATAATAAAATATATTGACTCTATAGTAACAATAGACTTTATAATATGGAAGGAAAATTTAAGAATCTGTTAAGTTGATATGAAAAAATAGCTTGATTTTTCATAGAATTGCTCGCTCTTTGAAAATTATATAAGTTTGAATTTTTTATTGTATGGTAAACAAACCTACAATAAAATTGA
>NZ_JACOOP010000091.1:0-6715 GCF_014287725.1 Clostridium sp. NSJ-49
ATCAATTTTATTGTAGGTTTGTTTACCATACAATAAAAAATTCAAACTTATATAATTTTCAAAGAGCGAGCAATTCTATGAAAAATCAAGCTATTTTTTCATATCAACTTAACAGATTCGATTTAATGTACATCAATATAATAGATACGTTTACATAGTGTTTTATATGCATATATAGATAATAAAATTCAAATATATACACATATATATTACCATTAATTTACAAATAAATAAACTAAAAAACTTTTCCATAAATCCCTCATTAAATTAATAAATTTATATCATAAATTTTATTTAACTTAATAAATATTATATAGAGTGAAATATAAGGAGTGATTTTATGGAGAACTTGTTATATACATCATCACCTATGGATGTAATAAATTATATTAAAACCATAAACAAAAACTATGAGATTTGGATTGATTTCAAAGATGAAATAAAGTATATAGATCCCGAAGGAATGATAATAAAACAAAATATAGTAGACCCTATTAAAATTACTTATTCTAATATAAATCCAATATTTAAAATATATAGAAGAACTAAAAATTGTTGTATTTTAAAAATTATTATACCTGAATTCACAATAACATTTCCTAATTTACACAATCTTACTTATACCTTTTTAGAGAATAGTTTAGATTTACATTTAAACTTACTTCATTTTACTGTTGAATATTCTGATATAGATAGTTATTTTGATAATGGATTAGAACAATATTTAAAGAGAACAGTAGATTCAATATTGCATCAACAATTTATATCTGATAATGGCTATACATTAAAATGTAGCAATTATACTACTTATGTATATAGTGTTATTCAGAGTAATAAAAAGAGAAAAAATAATTTATCATAAATTACTTAACAAAAGTATAAAAAAGAAAATGTGCTATCCAATAATTTGAATAGCACATTTCTTAATTAACTTTTAATTAATAATCAATAGCATTGAAACGTAGTTTAACTATATAGTGTTCCAACCTACATAGTTACTATATATACTATACCATATTTTCAATTAAAATAAAGATTTATTTTTACTATTATATAGTTATTTTAAATTTGATATTGTTATATTTGCTAAATTTAAATTTAATGTAATTTCTTTATTTATTAATTTAACACTTTCGATATATAAATCATTTATATGAACATTTTGACTTTCATCACAAATACTATTTAATATCTTTTCTAGTTCAATTTTAAATGTGTTACTGTCATATGTTATTCCATCAATAGAAGTTATTGAATTTATAATAAGATTCATAGATTTTTTTACTAAAGGATTAGTAATATCTTTTTTTGCTAGTTTAAAATCTACTACTTTAATGTAAACTATATTATTATTAACTGGTAATAGTGCTAGCTTAGCTTCAAAATCAACATTTAGTCCTACTACCCTATATGACCCACCAATAATTATATTATCAGTAATTTCTACTTTGTTTATAGTAACTTTATCTAATAACTTACATATGCTTAATATATCATCTTTTGATAATGTCCATACTAAATTTTTAAATTTCATATAATATCACCTCTCTATCTATATATATTTATTTATAAACAGTTTGTAATATTATATAAAAATAATTTAAATTTTTTCTATTTGTATAAAGGTTTCATTGTAGGTAACTTGTCCACCAATATCAGAGATTTCTGATACTGTTATAAAGTTTGGATTACCATGTTTTTCCCACCAACCTACGTACATCATAGCAATGTTATCAGCAATAGATTCATCAATACTTACTTCTGCTTTTATCGATCCATTTTCAGATTTTAATTTTACAACTTCTTTATCATAAACAAAAATATTATTTGCCATTTTTTTATTTATGTATACTTTAGAAATAGATTTTTTATCCATCATATGCTGGCTAAAAAGCGTCTCTTTACTATGATTTGTTAAAAGTCTAAAATTATTTTTATTATTAACTGTAAATGCTTCTGGTTTTATATCAATTTCGAACTTTCCTGAAGATGTTAAAAATTTATTGTCACTCCACGGTATACTATCCTGTAAGGTTACATATGAATTTTTAATTTTATCTAAGCTAATATCTTTATAATACTCTTTAAGAGGAGCAATAACCTTATTTAAATACTCTTTTTTAGATACATTAGGATAATCTATCAAATTAAGCTTTTTTGCTAACTCTCTAAAAAAATAATACTCATCCATAAATTTATTCTTTGGTTCAATAATTTTTTCATTATAAATTATATATGGATTCATCATTGAACTAAATAATAAGTCTTCACTTTCTAAACTACTTGTAGTAGGAATAAACAAATCACATACTTGAGCAGTATCCGTCATAAAAATATCAAAACAAACTTTAAACTCTATTTTAGAAAATGCTTTTTTTAGATTATTCAAGTCAGGTAGTTGATTTAATAAATTACTCTTGGTAATTACAGCCATCTTTAATGATTCTCTATACTCCTCACTTAAATCATCACTATTTTTAGAATAAATATTTTCTCTATAAGTATCATTATGATTTATAGTATCATTTATAAAGTCTGCTAAGTGACTTGTATAAAAATATGTATTATTAGCATAATTATAGCTTTTATACGGATCAGTATCTAAAACAGATGCAAAAGTCTTATTTGCATAGTTTACACCACCGCCTGATACCCCAATTTGACCTGTAATAGCACCTAATATATCAATTGCTCTAATTGTATTTCCACCGTTACTATATTTTTGTAACCCATAACCTAGTAAAATAGTAGAATATTTATCTGTGTATATATTAGCTAATTTCTCTATTTCTTCTAAAGAAACACCAGATTTTTTAACAAGATCTAAATACTTAAGTGATTTCAAATAAGATCTATATCTATCAAATCCATTTACATAACTCTCTACATAATTCAAATCACATAAATTATTTTCAACTATATATTTTCCTATAGCAAGTGCTAGTGCACAATCTCCACCTGGATTTACTCTTATATACTTGTCAGAAATTTTAGCCGTATCTGTATATATTGGATCAATAACAATTATCTTGCTACCATTTGCTTTGGCCTTCTTTATCATTTGCATTGTGTGAATAGTAGTATTTGCAGGATTTTTACCCCATATAAATATGTTATTACTGTTAATCATATCTTCTAATGAATGACTTTTAGAATTTCCAAAATCAAGTTTTTGTGCTGCAATTCCAGCACTCCAACAAGGTCCCCCTTTACTTTTAGATACTCCTCCATAGAAATTAAAAAATATATCTCCAATACTTTTTAGTAAAGATCCGTTGCCATATTGTTCATAATACATAATAGATCTTGTAGAATATTTTTCTTTATAAAAAGATAATTTTTCAGATAGAATATCTAATGCTTCTTCAAAATTAATCTCTTTCCATTTACCATTTACTTTAATTAAAGGACTATATATTCTCTTTGGATGATTTAATCTTTCTAAATGAGCTAATCCTTTTTTACATATGAATCCTTTTGTATATGGATGCTCCTTATCCCCTTGAATTTTTATATTATTACCATCTTTATAAACATTAAACTTACAACAATCAGCACAATCTAAAGTACAACCATGGCTAAATTTCTTCATCTAAACACACCTTTACTATTTTAAAATTTTTATAACTCTAATTTTATCGTATTATTATTGACTATTAACTACAATTGTTATATACCTTGTAAACCTATTTTTAACAATTGTACCTTTATCTATAACTTTAAAACCTTCTTGCATAAGTTCTTTATCCATATCTTCAAAACTTATTAAAATCACTTTTTCTGCAATCTTTCTACTGGTCTTAATAATTTTAACTTGCTCTTCATAAGTTATAGGGGAAAATATCCCATAAGGTATATCAATTATAGCTATATCGTATTTTTCTTTTAAGTTATGCATATCATTACAAATAATAATATCTCTATCATATCCAAAGAACTCAATATTATTTCTTGCATTATGAGCTATTTGCTTACTTATTTCAATACCTTTAATATCTATACCCAAGTCAAGTCCCTCTAAAACAACTGTACCAATACCACAACATGGATCTATAACTTTACTATCTAGATTATTTTGAACTGCTATGTTTATTATTGCTCTAGCCATTTTTAAACTTAATCCGTTAGAATAGGAGTGAGGCATTTTATCAAACCGTTGCCAAGATAAATCATTCTTTTCATATTCTCCAAATATATAGTTATTATTAATTTTTGTAATAGCTAAGTTTACCTTAGGATTATGTATGTCAGGAAATCCTATTATTACAAATCCAATATCTTTTACTGCTTGTAATCTTTGATTATAATCTATACCATCATAATCCGACTTAATATAATTTACTTTAAAGTCGTTATAAGCAATTTTATTATCTCTTATATGCTCTACTATATTATCTATATCTATTGATGAATAAATAATTGATATTTTATGTTTAATAAAAGCACTCCTTGATGGTTTTATATTCACTTTAGAATAAATATATTTTTCCTTTGGTACATTGCCAAATATATATTTCATTTCCATATCGCATAAGCTTTTCTCATAGTCTTGATAATTTATTATATATAAGTACTCTTTTATCATCGAGTTTCTCCTCACTTAATTTAATAATGAAAACTCTTTCTACTATAGTAAAATGAGTACATTTTAATATTTTCATTTGTATATTGTACCATAAAACAATAGATTTACTAATATAAATAAGAAATAATATAATGAAAAGCCTCTAAATCTAATTTGATTCAAAGGCTTTTTATTATTTATATAAATTATCTTCTATTATCTTATTTGCAATTAATCCTATGTTTACTTCTTTTATATCCATATATACATCAATAATTCTATCAACTAAAGTTACTTCAACATAATTTACAACTTCACCGTTCTCATCTGTATATGTTATTATGTCGTAAGTTATTATCTCATCTTTAAGCGCTTTTTTAGAAATCATCTTTTTCCTCCTATGTTTTATATTTATTGATTATATCATAAAAACCATAAAAAATAATATATAGTTTTTTATTTTTCTATATTTAAAATATCTTTAGGTAAAATTAAATTCAATACTGTTGCAGTTACAAATCCTCCAACAATAGCTTGTCCAAACATACTTTGGAACCATGATGGTAAATGTTGCATAACTTCTGGAAAGTTACTTAATCCTAAACCTACTGCACAAGATGCAGCTACAATAAGACCACTTCTCTCTGATATCTTTCCTTCTTCTATTAATAAATTAAGACCACTTATACTTATCATAGCAAACATTAATAATACTGCTCCTCCTAGAACACAATTAGGAATTGAAGCAACTATGGCCCCTAATTTTGGAATAAATGAACATAGAATTAGAAATATAGCACCAGTCATTAATACAAATCTGTTAACTATCTTAGTCATAGCTACTAATCCAACATTTTGACTAAATGATGTATTTGGCATAATACCAAATAATGTTGCTACAGCTGAACCAAAACCATCAGCATGAACAGCTCCTTCTAACTCATTATCAGTTATATCTCTTCCTAATCCACCTACAGCTATACCTGTATTATCACCGATAGTTTCTACTGTAGTTGCTAGATAAACTAGTAAATATGGTATTATGGCTTCAATTTTGAAAGTATAACTTAAACCTTCGATCATAAATATTGGCTTTGGTATTGAAAACCATGCTGCTTCAGCTACACCTGTGAAATCAACCATACCGAAAACTACAGCAATTATATATCCTACTATTACTCCTATTAATATTGATGAAATACTCCAAAATCCTTTAGCAAATTGTTTTAAAGCAATTATAACTAAAAATACAATTAAACCGATTACAATATTGGCTATACTACCAAAACTCGGATCACTCTGTAATCCTACACCTCCACCTATAAATTGAATTCCTACCGGAATTAATGATATGCCTAATATTAAAACAACTGTTCCTGTAACAACATGAGGTAATATTTTTCTAAGAGGTTTTATAATAAATCCAAGTAAAAATTCCATTATAGCCCCTAATAATGATGCCCCCATAATTGCGCTATAACCAAATTGTGTTCCTACACTAATACTTACTGGTATAAATCCTGAGCTTGTTCCCATTACAACAGGCAAGCCTGAACCTATTTTCCATATAGGATATAATTGAATTAATGTTATAAGTCCAGCTACAAACATAGCATTTTGCAATAAGATAACCTTTACATTAGTGTTAATATTTAATACGCCAGTAACAACAAGTAAAGGTGCTAAATTACCAGCATACATTGCTAGTACATGCTGCATCCCGAGAGGAATTGCATCCTGCAGAGGTACTCTTCCCTCTAATCGATACATATTCTCTTTTTTACAATTCATTTACCTCTCCCCCTTAATATTTTTACATAATAAATTTAATTTATATTTATGTATAATATAATTAATATTAATATGTTCCACTATTTATACATAGGAATTATGGTATTTGTTTTATAAATTAATATAATATTACTATATAATAACTTAACTTAAATTAAACAAAAAAGGGGCTGTCTCTGAAATGATTTTTAAAATCATTTCAGTAGACGGTCTTTTTATTTTTTATTCATATATTTATATGAAATTATTTCTAAATGAACAAGTTTTTTGACACGACAAATAGGAGGTTATAAGCCTCCTATTCTCTGTAAAAATATACCTTTACGCTATTTTCTTTTCATGCAATAATATACCATTTCT
>NZ_JACOOP010000092.1:0-5163 GCF_014287725.1 Clostridium sp. NSJ-49
GGTTCGAGTCCCTGAAGGTCCACCATTTTTGGGGGTATAGCTCAGTTGGGAGAGCACTTGCCTTGCACGCAAGGGGTCAAGGGTTCGACTCCCTTTACCTCCACCAAAGCTACGAAGTATTTCGTAGCTTTTTTATTTTATTTAAAATAATTTCTATTCATAAATTTTATTAATAGTGTTATTATAAATATACAGTAAATGTTAAAGTAAAGGTGAAAATGTATGGCGTTATATAGAGTTAAACAATTCGTATGGGCAGCAGGATCATATTTTAAGAAAATAGATACAGAGTATGTAAATAAATATTTAGATAAAGATGAAATGAAATTATTTAATAAATTAAACCATAATGAAAAGCATCACTCTATACGTGTTTGTAAAGATGCTTTAGATATATGTAAGAAAAAAAATATTTCTTTAAATACTAATAGAATTGCTAAAGCAGCTTTATTGCATGATGTAGGTAAGGGTGAATTTGGGTTAAACTTGGTAGAAAAATCTGCATTAGTTTTATTAAATAAATTAACTAAAGGGAAAATAAAAAAATACAATAGCATAAAACAAATAGATATATATTATAATCATGCACAAAAAGGTGCTGATATATTGAAGGAATTTAAGACTTATGATAAAGAGTTTTTAGACAGTATTAGATATCATCATAGTAATAAGAAAATAAGTAATGAATTATTAGATTTAATAAGAGAAAGTGATAATAAGAATTAACTTATGAGGTGAAATATGATTGCGAATAATAGAAGAGAAGCAATAGTTGAATTATTACTTAAAGAAAAAGCTCCTGTAAAGGGAGTTGAACTAGCAACGAAATTTGATGTAACTAGACAAATAATAGTTAAAGATATAGCTATTTTAAGAGCAAAAGGAAATAATATAATAGCAACTCCAGATGGTTATATGTTTAATGATGATAATGGTAGTAGAGTAAGAGCAATAATAGCAGTAAATCATAATAAAGATGAAATGATAAAAGAATTAGAGATTGTAATTAAATATGGTGGAATTATAGAAGATGTTATAGTAGAACATCCTATATATGGTGAAATTAAAGGTTTGTTAATGATTAAGAATCTTAATGATTTAAATAGATTTAAAAACACATTTGAATTATCAGATAGTGCTCCGCTATCTTCATTAACAAATGGAGTTCATCTCCATACAGTGTCTGTAGATACTAAAGAAAATATGGAATTAATAAAAAAAGAATTAAAAGAAAATGGACTTACTTTATAATTAGGGAGAATTTATATGGATTATGATGTTTTAGTTTTAGGTGGAGGCATAATTGGGTGTGCAGCTGCTTATGAATTATCAAAATATAATTTAAATATAGCTGTAATTGAAAAAGAGTATGATATAGCAGATGATATATCTTTTGTTAATAGCGCAATAGTTTATGATGGTTCAGAGACATCTAATAATGTTATGGCTGGGTTAGAATATATAGGTAATATATTATTAGAGGATTTATGTGGAAAATTTAATGTGCCTTTTAAGCGTATTGGTGGTTTAAGGGTAGTAGATGATGATAATGGTGTAATTAAGCTAAAGGAAATGTATGAGAGGGCTATTAAAAGAGGTATTGATGGTGTTCACCTTATTGACAGTGATGAAGTATATAAAATAGAGCCTAATATAAATCCAGGAATAAAGAAAGGTTTATATTCACAAAATGTAGCATTAGTAGCACCATACGATTTAGCTTTATCTTATGCTGAAGTAGCTTCTGATAATGGAGTTATATTTAGATTAGAAGAAGAAGTATTGAATATTATGAATATAGCTAAAGGATTTAAAGTTATAACTAATAAAAATAAATTTACTTGTAGAGTTGTTATAAATACTATTGCTAATGAGATGTTTATAAATGAAAGTGGAGTAGTTCAAGAAAAGGACGAATTAAAAAATGAGAACACTTTCAAAAATATGAGCTATATATTAGTTGATGATAGTTATAAAAATAAATTATCTAGAATAATAACTAAGACTTTTGATAAGGATACTTTTGTTGTATCTACACCAGTTTTAAATGGAGGCTCTTTAATAGGAATTAAAAGTATTGAAAAGACTAGTTTAGATGATAATATATCTTATGCTACAAAGCTTCTTAAAGATCTAGATAAGAATAGTATAAATAATCTATTTAGGGAAAGTTATGATAAAGATTCTATTGTAGTAGATGATAGTAGAATAGATAGAGGATTTATAAGTGTTACAGGAACTCATTATGGAAAAATTACATTGGCACCTGCTATAGCTAAGATGTTATGTGATACGTTGACTAATACATTAAAGTGTAGTCAAAAGAAGCATTTTATAGATAAAAGAAGAGAATCTTATAAATTCAGAGAGATGAATAAAGATGAAATAAATGAAGTAATTAAGGTAGATAATAGATATGGCAAAATGATATGTCTTTGTAATAATGTTACTGAAGGTGAGATTGTTGACTCTATAAGAAGGCCTCTTGGTGCAAGAACTGTTAAGGGAGTAAAGAGAAGAACCGGAGCTGGATTTGGCAGTTGTCATGGAGCTTACTGTAATGAAAAGATAGTAAGTATTTTAGCTAGGGAGTTAGGCAAAAATATAACAGATATAGTAGATGATTCAAAGGATTCTAAAATAATATCAGGAAGAATAAAGGAATTTGAAGGTATTTAGTGGAGGGTGTCATGGAGAATAAAGCTATATTTACTTCAGTGGTAAGAGTAAAAGGTAATAATAAATATAAGGTAGTGCCAGTAAAAAGCAGTGAAGAAGTAGATAAGAGTTTATGGATAGAAATATCTAAAGTATTAAGTAGAATTTATGTAAGTGTTCCTATTAAGCTAGGAAGTATAATATGTAAAAATGTTTTAAATACAGGTATTGATATAGTTTGTAGTAGAAATATTAAAGAAGCATAAAGTCAGAAAAATATGGTATAATAATAGATAGTACATATCTATTGACAAAATATAGGATGTTATAATATATTTAAGATAAATAAATGAATAAATAAACCGTTGAAAAGGCTAGTAATAAGATAGATGTTTTAAGAGAGTCAGTGGTTGGTGTAAACTGATAACTATATTTTATGAATCCACCTTGGAGGGACTGTGATGAGCAGTACGGTGTAATTCCGTTAAATTATTTAAGTGGATAGAAGTATGTTTTTATATATTACTACTATCAATTAGGGTGGCAACACGGAGTCTTTCGTCCCTTGTATAGGGAGGATAAGGCTCTTTTTTTATAAATGAATAATTAGTAGTTAAGAATAAAGATGAAACTTTATTGAGAATTCTTTGTATTAACCTAGAAATTTCATATGAATTTATTAATTAAATAATTGGAGGACAAAATGTTAGATTTAAAATTTTTAAGAGAAAATCCAGAAATAGTTAAACAAAACATCAAGAATAAGTTTCAAGATAAGAAACTTCCTTTAGTTGATGAAGTAATTGCATTAGATGCTGAAAGTAGAGCAACACAACAAGAAGCTGATTCATTAAGATCTAATAGAAAGACAATTTCTAAGCAAATAGGTGCATTAATGGGGCAAGGAAAAAGAGAAGAGGCTGAAGAGTTAAAAGCAAAAGTTAACGAACAAGCAGCTCGTCTTGCTGAATTAGAAGTTAAAGAAACTGAATTACAAGAAAAAATAAGAGAAATAATGTTAGTTATTCCTAATATTATTGATCCAACTGTTCCAATAGGAAAAGATGATAGCGAAAATGTTGAAGTAGAAAAGTTTGGTGAGCCTGTAGTTCCTGAATTTGAAATTCCTTATCATACTGAAATAATGGAAAAGTTAAATGGTATTGATTTAGATAGCGCTAGAAAAGTTGCTGGTAATGGATTCTATTACTTAATGGGTAATATAGCAAGATTACAATCAGGAATACTTTCTTATGCTAGAGATTTCATGATAAACAAAGGATTTACTTACTGTATACCACCTTTTATGATTCGTAGTGAAGTTGTTACTGGTGTTATGAGCTTTGCTGAAATGGAATCTATGATGTATAAAATTGAAGGTGAAGACTTATACCTTATAGGTACTAGTGAGCACTCAATGATAGGTAAATTTATAGATACTATAATAAAAGAAGATTCTCTTCCTCAAACATTAACTAGTTATTCACCATGTTTCAGAAAAGAAAAAGGTGCTCACGGTATTGAAGAAAGAGGAGTATATAGAATACACCAATTTGAAAAACAAGAAATGATAGTTGTTTGTAAACCAGAAGAAAGTAAAGAATGGTTCGAAAAGCTATGGAAATATACAGTAGAATTATTCCGTTCATTAGATGTTCCAGTTAGAACATTAGAATGTTGTTCAGGAGATTTAGCAGACCTTAAGGTTAAGTCTATAGACGTTGAAGCATGGTCTCCAAGACAAAAGAAATACTTCGAAGTAGGAAGCTGTTCAAATTTAGGAGATGCTCAAGCTAGAAGATTAAAGATTCGTGTAAATGGAGAAAATGGAAAATACTTTGCACACACTTTAAATAATACTGTTGTTGCTCCTCCTAGAATGTTAATAGCATTCTTAGAAAACAACTTAAATGAAGATGGATCTATTAATATACCAGAAGCTTTAAGACCTTACATGGGTGGAATGGACGTAATTAGATAATTAAAAATTATAAATTAAGGTTGAGACTAGACTATAGTTTCTTAAAAAAGAACAAATTCAGTTAATTCTGAATTTGTTCTTTAATTAATTATATATTATAAAAAAATAATTATAAAAAGTATAAAAAAAGTGTTGACATAATTATTAATAGTTGGTAGAATAATAAATGTTCCGAGGAGAGATGGTCGAGTTGGTTTAAGGCACCGGTCTTGAAAACCGGCGTGCGTGTGAGCGTACCGTGGGTTCGAATCCCACTCTCTCCGCCAAGAAGTTATTCGTAAGAGTAACTTCTTTTTTTATTATTCTATTATAAAAAATAAAAAACAAAAAGGGGCTGTCTCTGAAATGATTTTTAAAATCATTTCAGTAGACGGTCTTTTTATTTTTTATTCATATATTTATATGAAATTATTTCTAAATGAACAAGTTTTTTGACACGACAAATAGGAGGTTATAAACCTCCTATTCTCTGTAAAAATATACCTTTACGCTATTTTCTTTTCATGCAATAATATACCATTTCT
>NZ_JACOOP010000093.1:0-4853 GCF_014287725.1 Clostridium sp. NSJ-49
ACACTGCTTACATTGATACTTTTGTTTAGCCTGCTTATTCATACCAAACTTGTATAGTTTATCAGAATTACAGCGTGGGCATTTTATATTAGTTTTGCTCATTGTTCTTCTCTCCTTTTCGAAGGGGGTATTATTTAGTATCGCAAACCTATTGTATTTCCTTGGGCTGAGAAGAGCAATGTTCATATAACTTAACAGATCGAATATACAAATTAGGAGGACATTATGAACTCAAAAACTAAAAATAATAACTCTAATAAACTAGCTATACACATGGCAATAGCTCTTATAATTGGATTAATAGCAGGTACTGGCTTTCTTTTATTAAGAGAAAACTTAATAGCAAGTGGAAATGCTGGATTATGGCAAACTATAAATAAAATATTATTCCAAGATATAAGTGTTGAAGGTGCTAATGATGCTATAGGTATATTCTATATACTTGGTCAACTTTTTGTTAACTCACTTCAATTAGTAATAGTACCAATGGTATTTACATCAATAGCATTAGCTATGTGTAGAATTACCGATACTAAAAAGCTTGGAAGAATTTCTTATAAGACTATATTAGGATTCTTAGCGACATCTGTTTTTGCTTTAGTACTTGCTGGTATATTTGGTATAACAGCTCACAAATTAAGATTCTTTAACGTAAGTATTGAAAACATAGCTTCTCAAACTGGTTCAACAGGAAGCAATCCATTACTAGTTTTAGTACAAACTATACCAAATAACATTGCATCAGTATTCACTCAAAATGGAAGAATACTTTCAATAGTATTCTTAGCAGTTGTAACTGGACTTTGCTTAAATAAATTAGAAGATAAAATTCAAGTATTAAAAAAATTATTAGAAGATGTAAATAATATAATAACTTTATTCTTATCATTTGTAATAACTAAGTTTGGTCCTATAGCTATATTCGTTCTTATAACAAGAACATTTGCAATATATGGTGTAGAACACTTAAAGCCAGCTTTAGCTTACGTAGTGACTGTTGTAGTTGCATTATTAATATTCTTAGTATTCGGATATGCCCTATTTATATTAATAGCTGCTAGATTAAATCCAGTTATATTTGTTAAGAAAATTTCTAAAGTTGCTTTATTTGGATTCTCAACTTCTTCATCAGATTCATCTTTACCTTTAAATACAAAGACAACTGTTGAAGAACTAGGAGTAAGTGAAGAAATAGCTTCATTTACATTACCTCTAGGAATGACTATAAACATGAACGGAACTGCAATAATGCAAGTTATAGCTGCAATATTCATAGCATCAAGTGCTGGATATGATATAACAATTGGTAACATAGCAATAATATCATTATTAGCTCTTATAGCTTCTATAGGTACACCTGCTGCCCCTGGTGCTGGAGCAATAATACTATTTACAGTATTAACAGGAATGGGATATCAAAACGATGCTGCATTACTTGCATATTCACTAATATTAGCTATAAACAGACCAGTAGAAATGCTAGTAACTTCACTAAATGTAGTCGGAGATGCTGCAACAGCAGTAGTAGTAGCTAAATCAGAAAATGCCTTAGATGAAGATATTTATAATAGCACAGAAGCTGTTTTAGAAAATGCATAATAATTAAATAATTAATAAAAAATCACTTCTATTTAAAATAGAAGTGATTTTTTTATATTTTAAAGTATATTTTAGGGGTATACTCTAAAAAAGCTTTCCTAAACTTTATATATTATTCTGATATAGCATTTTTAGCTGCATTTTCACCTGCTAATCTACCTGATGTATATGCAAATCCTAAAGTACCACCTTCAAACATTACATAATTATTACCATATAATCCACCTGCATCAGCCCCAGCAACCCAAAGATTTTCTATTGGATTTCCTTCTTCATCTACAGCTTGGATATTTTCATTTATCTTAACTCCACCTAGGGTTCCTAAACATCTTAAATCAACTTTAACAGCATAGAAAGTACCTTCTTCTAAAGAATACATATATTTAGACTCTTTATAGAATTGAGTGTCTTTACCGTTTTTGCACATTTCATTATAGTTATTAACTTCCTCAACTAAATATGGAGCATTGATTAATTCAGCTAGTTTTTCAATAGAATCAGCTTGAAATGCTACACCACACTTTACTGCATCTTCAATTGTTGAACTATAATCATAAGGAGTTCTATTAGTTTCACACATAGCATCTAAATCTTTAACATGTCCAGCTTCTTGATATGTTAAACCTTGCCCATATAAATGTCCCCATCTGTCAGCAAATACTTCTGCAAGACCTTTTTAAGCTACTTCATTTATTATTGAATCATTTAGTATTATATACATGTCTCCATCTGGTTGATTATACATATATGTTCCTAATGCAGCACTTTCATAAGCTTCTTCTTCATTACAGAATCTTTCCCCTCTATTATTTACGAATAAAAGAGGATTACGTACAAGTTCTGTCAATTTTGATGAGTTTTCCATTTGTTTTGCTTCTGGACCATATTTCATTCCAAACCATTGAGCAACTTCTATCCCCTCTTCAGCAGCACCAGCACTCCATGCCATATTTAATCCATCACCAGTAGCAGTTCCAATAAGTCCTGTCCCAGCTTTTTCCCCAAATACCTCTGCCATCATTTCAGCATTTCCACCGAACCCACCTGTTGCTAATATTACTGATTTAGCATTTATTTTTAGTGTAGTTCCATCAGCTTTTTTAGCTATAACTCCAGCAACTTTATTATCTTTATCAAATATTAATTCTTCTCCTGGAGTTTCATATAAAACTTGTCCCCCATTATCTACAACTTTATCATGTAAAGTTTGTATAGCTACTGATCCACCATCTTGATAATAGTGAATAGTTGAAGGCATTCCTACGTGAGCATATTGGGCTCCCGCACCTGAATCCATAAGTAATAAGTTAACACCATTTTCCTCTAAGTAATTAACTGTTTTACCTGCTTCATCTATTATCTTAGTTATAAGTCTGCTATTAGCATAATAACTACTATCTTTTACATACTGTTCGTATAGCCATTCTTTATCTACTTCTTTACCAGCCTCTTTTTGTTGGTTACTATCTGCTGCAAATAATCCCCCAGCCATAGTCCCTGCTCCACTTACAGTACCAGCCTTCTCTAAAAGTATTACTGATGCTCCATTATTAACTGCTGCTAAAGCTGCCAATGAACCTGAAGCTCCAGCCCCTACAACTACAACATCTGTTTCAATTTCTTCAACCTTATTTTCAGATTCTGATTCTGTTTTCGTTTTTAAAACATCAATATTTCCTCCTGCTTCAGTAGCACATTTTTCAACTGCTTCTAATAAAGCATTAGAAGAGTTTGTCGCTCCTGATACAACATCGACAGCCAAAGTTTGTCCGTCAACTATTTGTGATATAACCTTATCCATAGCTATATCACCTAATCCTTCAGTTTCTTTACTTTCGATAACAGAAATTCCTACTATGCTACTTTCATTAAATTCAACCTCTACTGTTATGTCTCCATTATTTCCTGTAGCGATAGCAGTATATTTTCCTGATTTATATGTATTTGAACTACTATCTGTTCCACCACCATTTGTATTAGTATTACTACATCCAACCACACTTAGTCCCATGACTATAGATAACACTAAAGCTGCAATCTTTTTCATTTAAAATCTCCCCCATACTATAATTTTCTTTACAAGGAAATTTTAAACTAATGTGTTAGACACTAGTCAATAACTTTGTTAAATTTTATTCATTGTATAGGTATCCAAAATATATAATGTACTTCTCTGCAATTTATCTTTTTATTAAAAGAATCTATTCCAGCCTCTAGAAACATATCTCCAACTACTTTTAATTTTTTTCTCTTAACCTCATTAACTACTTCCTCTAACGCTTCAATGCTAGATCCATTATAAGGTTTAGCTACAAAATATCTATAGCATTTTTGAGGCTTAATATACTCAACAGGATATGTACAGTTAATACCTATGTTATTAGCAGTATCTTCACCTATGACTAATCCCCATTGGTAATTTATTGATTTCTCATTAGTAAAATAATCTTTAGGAACCTTTAAAGCCTTTGTAACAAAAGGAAAATATTCAATCCATTCCTTAATTCTTTCCTTAGTAATTTCATCTTGGTCAAATTCAGCATTTTCAGTTTGCTTCAAAAAATAGAACCCTGGTGAAATCACTATAGCTATTTTATCTTCGCATTTTTTAAAAAGCTCGCACTGTTCTTTTAATTCAATAATTCTCTTATTCATACTATTCAATTTTATTATCTCTTTCTCAATATCCTTAGCTTTATTATCTAATGTTGCTTGTATTTCTTCCAAAGAATATTCATTCATAATCTTAGCAGAATCCCTAATTGTGAATCCCATATTTCCAAATCTTTTACTAGCCAAAATACGCTCACCATGTTGAATTGTATAAAATCTATACTTACAATCCTGTTCCTTAATAGGATTAATTATTCCATACTTCTCATAATGTTTAACCAAATCTACAGTTACTCCCATTTCCTCAGAAAACTCTTTAATCTTATACCTTTTTCTTATTGTCATATTATCTCCTATTTTGCAAATACTCTCGTTTATAATATAACAATTATATTATATACTAACTAATTTTCAAATATTAATCTTTTATAATCAGTTAAAATATAAGGGGCTGTCTCTGAAATGATTTTTAAAATCATTTCAGTAGACGGTCTTTTTATTTTTTATTCATATATTTATATGAAATTATTTCTAAATGAACAAGTTTTTTGACACGACAAATAGGAGGTTATAAGCCTCCTATTCTCTGTAAAAATATACCTTTACGCTATTTTCTTTTCATGCAATAATATACCATTTCT
>NZ_JACOOP010000094.1:0-4706 GCF_014287725.1 Clostridium sp. NSJ-49
AGAAATGGTATATTATTGCATGAAAAGAAAATAGCGTAAAGGTATATTTTTACAGAGAATAGGAGGCTTATAACCTCCTATTTGTCGTGTCAAAAAACTTGTTCATTTAGAAATAATTTCATATAAATATATGAATAAAAAATAAAAAGACCGTCTACTGAAATGATTTTAAAAATCATTTCAGAGACAGCCCCTTTTTATTTTCATATTATAAACCTTTGTAATATTCTACTGCAAAGTTAGCAGCTTTAACTAAAGCTTCAGAAGTTTTTGTAGCTCCTGATACTACTTCAACACCTTCTAAGTTATCTTGTCCTGCTACTAAAGCATTTATAAACTCAGAATTTTCAGTAGTTAATACAGCACCTATACCATCTGTCTCATTAGCATCCCTAACTTTTATTTCTATAATTTTACCAGTACTATCAAATGTTACGTGAGTTTCTATTTCTCCACCGTATCCTTGAGTAACTACTTCTACCTTTGTATTTCCATCTGTTATTGTATGTGTTACAACACCTTCAAAAAGTTCTCCATTCATAGCAACATAAACCATTCTTTGGAAATCTCCAACAAATGAAATAGTAGCTCCTGATACTGCATCTCTTTCTTCAATTGGTTGGTCTATTTGGTTAATTGTTTTGAACATTTCGTAAACATCTTCTAATGTCATTTTACTATCTAATATATGAATAGCTATAGCATCGATTTGTTCTCCATAGCTTCTTCCACCATTAAACCCTGCAAAAGAAATTCTATTAGTTCCTTCTACAAAAGAACCATCCTTATGTAAATCATATTTAGCTATTATGTCTTTAACTAAAGTATCTTCATTTAAATCTTCAATTCCAGCTTCTACAGCTACATATTTGTAACCAGCAATGGCTTTATCAAATTCTAATTCACCTTGTGTAGCTAGATTTATAAAAGTTAAATCTTTAAATTTAGTTGTATCGTTAATAATATCTGCTGATGCTGTTATCATATATTGTCCACCTTCAAAAGCAGGATCATAACCAGCAGCGCTTAACTTTGTTAATTTAAAATCTTCTCCAACTTTTTCAATTTGTACATCAGAAACATTCATTTGATATCCCATTATATCTTTTTTAGAATATTCTCCTTCTGTACCTTTATTACGGATAATATCGAAATTTAATTCTGTAATAATTCCATCCTCAGTAGTTCCTTCAAAGATAAACGTATCATTTTTAGGCTTTCCTGCTGATGTAGTACCTTTCATTTCATACTCAGCAGCAAATGTTTCTACTACTGGTTGTGTTGTTTCAATTCCTTTATCTTTTGTTTCTGTTGTACATGAAGTTAATCCGAAAGCAAGTGTAAGTATAGCTAAAGCAGCTATTAATCTTTTCTTCATTTTTCTTCCCCCTAATTGTTTAATTGTTAACATTTTCATTCTCATTATATATTGCTTTCTCTACGATTAATAGGTAAATATTGTTCGAAACATTGTATATATTGCTATATATCTCTTTTTCTTGTTCACACATCTTTAAAACTTGCATAATATATCTTAAAAACTAGTGATATTATTACAGTTTTTTTAACTATTTGATTTTAAAAAAGTCTTTACTCTTACTTTAGCAAACTTTATATTTATGAAAATTGTTTGAAAGGCAATGATGGAGACAAGTAAAAAAAATATTCACCTACAGTGAGCTGGAGACAGTGTAAACCCAGTGGCAGAGTTTTTTTGAATAACACTCCGTAGCTGCAATCTGAAATTTCTTTTTAAAATACAAGCATTATGTTTGTTTTTGATGAGAAATAGTAGGTACGCCGTATTCTATACGTTACATAGATACCAGTACTTGCTGGAAAGAGAGACCTTTATGGTAAATTAGGTGGTACCGCGGATAAGCCTCAATTCGTCCTATATATTAAGATGAATTGAGGCTATTTTTATATTTAAAAAGGGGGCTTGTACTATGTGTACAATTATGTGTTATACTGGCACAGACATTAAAGTTGAAAAATTTGAAGAAGCATTACAAAGAACAGAAACTAGAGGCCCAGATATGACAAGGTTTCTACATCTTAAATCTGGTATCATGGGATTTCAAAGGCTTTCCATTATGGATTTAAGCCATAGTGGAATGCAACCATTCACTAATAATAATGATGCTGCCATATGTAATGGGGAAATATATGGTTTTCGCGCTATTAAAGACAATTTAATTTCTAAAGGGTACAAATTTATTTCTAATAGTGATTGTGAAATTCTACTTCCAATGTATTATGAGTATGGACTAGATATGTTTTCTAAATTAGATGCTGAGTTTGCAACTGTTATTTATGATAGTAAAAAAGATTCTTATATTGCTGCTAGAGATCCTATAGGAATTAGACCTTTATTTTATGGCTATTCTAACTCTGGGAAAATACTCTTTGCTAGTGAAGCAAAAAACTTAGTTGGTTTAACCCATAAAATCATACCATTTCCACCTGGTCATTATTATGCAGATGGTAAATTCACTTGCTATTGCGACATTACAGCTTTAGACCATGATTATTGTGATGATACCCTAGATACAATTTGCAGTAATATTCATGATAAATTAGTTACTGCTATTGAGAAGCGTATGGATGCAGATGCTCCTGTTGGCTTTTTATTAAGTGGCGGATTAGACAGTTCGTTAGTTTGCTCTATTGCTCAAAAATTACATCCTAATATACAAATAAAGACATTCTGTATAGGAATGAGTGAAGATGCAATAGATTTAAAATATGCTAGAGAAGTTGCTGATTATATTAATAGTGACCATACAGCTTTTTATATGACAAAAGAAGATGTTCTTGAATCTCTTGATGAAGTTATTAAAATCCTTGGTACTTTTGATATTACTACTATTAGAGCAAGTATAGGTATGTACTTGTTATGTAAGCAAATTCATAAAACTTCTAATGTAAAAGTTCTACTAACGGGTGAAATATCTGATGAATTATTTGGATATAAGTATACAGATTTTGCTCCAAATGCAGAAGAGTTTCAAAAAGAATCAGTAAAAAGAGTAAAAGAACTTTATATGTACGATGTACTTCGAGCTGATAGATGTATAAGCTCCAATTCCTTAGAAGCAAGAGTTCCATTTGGTGATTTAGATTTTGTAAAATATGTTATGTCAATTAATCCAGAAAAGAAATTAAATAAATATAACATGGGAAAATATTTATTAAGACATGCTTTTGAAGATGAATATCTACCATTTAGTATATTATATCGTGAAAAAGCTGCTTTCAGTGATGCTGTAGGTCATTCTATGGTAGATTATTTAAAAGAATATGCAGAATTAAAATATTCTGATGATGAATTTGAATATCTTTCTAAAAAGTACAATTATCATGCTAAGCCATTTACAAAGGAATCTTTATTATATAGAGAGATTTTTGAAAAACACTATCCAAATCAAGCCGAAATGATTCACGACTTTTGGATGCCAAATAAATCCTGGGAAGGCTGTGACGTAAGCGACCCTAGCGCAAGAGTGCTATCAAATTACGGTGATAGTGGTAAATAACTTTATATACTGCTTTATAAATATAATGTAATTTTTAGTATTTCAATACTTCAAAGACTTAATGTATTTACTTAATAGCAACAAGTGATAAGTTAGCAAATAAATATAATTTAAATAAACTGCTATCTATTTCACCCTTAACTTATCACTTGTAACTTGCCATTTTTCTAAACTTCTTCAATATACTCTCTTACAATTTTTCTAATCTCATCAAATTGTTTATTAGTTGACTCATTCTCCGATTTAAATTCAATAAGCTCCTTTAAATATCCTTGCCTTTCAACCGTTCTTATACTTTCATCGTATACAAGCCCAAATATAAGAGAAATATGTCCAACAACATTATCAACAGCAGTCTTTTTCAATGTTCTTAAGATTGTATCTCTTCTCTTAAAATTATCTAAAACTTCTTTTGTAACTTCTGAAGAATACAACTCTTCATTTGTCACATTATAAATTTCCTCTGCTGGAATTATAGCATTTACTTTAAATATATCAATCTTATCTGCATCTCTTAGTATATTGCAAAATGTCTTATATCTTTCAGAAATACCTTCTTCTATTCTGTATGCGTTATGATTATCAATAACACATTTTATTAGATTATCTTCAGACATATCTTCTATAAAATTTCTTATTATTCCATCATTAAATAGAATTTCACTACCTAATTTAGCATGATTAACAGACTTAGGATCATTAAATGTTCCATATCTCTTTACTTGTTCAAATCTACCTACATCATGAAGAAGACCTGTTAGCCATGCTATATTAACTTCTTCATCACTTAACTTTAAACTTAATGCTATCTTTTCACACAGCTCACATACACGATAAGTATGTTCTGTTTTAAGTCTTATTTTCTCATTATTTATATCATATTTTTCTACATAATCATTAAATGCTCTTAGAGCTTTTTCTCTATCTACTAACATATTACTCCACTTACCCCTAATAATAAAATACGATCTGTTAAGTTATATGAACATTGCTCTTCTCAGCCCAAGGAAATACAATAGGTTTGCGATACTAAATAATACCCCCTTCGAAAAGGAGAGAAGAACAATGAGCAAAACTAATATAAAATGCCCACGCTGTAATTCTGATAAACTATACAAGTTTGGTATGAATAAGCAGGCTAAACAAAAGTATCAATGTAAGCAGTGT
>NZ_JACOOP010000095.1:0-4537 GCF_014287725.1 Clostridium sp. NSJ-49
TCAATTTTCAAAGACCATATTTTGTTATCGCTTCAAGCGACTTTCTTATCTTATCACTTACTCAACTTTATGTCAATAACTTTTTTCAAAGTTTTTTAACTTAGTTTCGTTAGCAACGATATTTATCTTATCACCATAATTAAGTTATGTCAATCATTTTTTAAAACAATTTTATAACCATCAGTTGCATTATTGCTACTGTTCATTGGCAACGAAGTTTATATTATCATTAACTAAATTCCTTGTCAACTTAAAATATGCATATTTATATTAACATTTCACTGTAATAGTTTACCCCACTATTTAATTTAAAAATATTATAAAACTGATTTCATCTTTAACTTCTATATTAATATATAATAGGATTATATAAGTAAGCTATATATAACCCTATTATACTAAAAGTTTATAATATTGATATCTTTATAATATATAAGATATAAAATCATCTTTTAAGTTATAATTAATTGTTTTTTATTTTGTTAAACATTTTGTTCAATTTATTTACAAATTTTTGTTCATTTTTTTGCTTTTCCAATTCATTCTTATCTATTAATCTTGTAATGTCCATTATAGGCTTTATTTTATCTATAGCATCTTTATGTCCTTTAAACATTCTTTGTTTTATTACATTAGAATCAAATCCCATTATTTCTTTTAAATCATATCCCTCAATATCCTCAGGTATAATCTCTATAAAACTAGTGTTAGGATATAACGATTTATCTATAAAACTATCATTAGCTAAATGTACCACTATAATAATATTACAACCTTCACCATACACAGGTTGTATAGGCACATTATCTCCTACTCCTCCATCTAAATATTCAGCATTATTTATTTCTTGACTATCATATATCATTGGAACAGCAGATGTTGCCCATAATATCTTTTTTATATCTTCTACAGAATTATCATTAATATAAAAATACTCAGTTTTAAGATCTGGTAATCTAGTGCATGTAGCATATCCTTTTATTTTAGAGTTCTTAATAGCATCAAAATCCATTTTATCTACAAACTCATTCATACCTTCTCTAGTTAATGTACCCGCCTTTAGAGCCTTTGGTATATATTTTCTTATAAAGTTTATATTCTTAGCACCTATTGCGTACAATACACCTTTAACTAATAATTCTTTCTCATCTATAGGTAACAATTGCTCTTTCTTTACATTACACCAAAACTCCTCAGCCATTTCATATGCATTCTGCTGAAAAAGCATTGCATTAACAGCTCCTATAGACGTTCCAGATACAACTTCAATATATTTATCTATACCTAGCTCAATAAGTGCTTTCCAAACACCAATTTGATATGCACCTCTTGCCCCTCCTCCAGCTAAAACTAAACCTATTTTCATATTATCCTCCTATAATTTAGATTGATAAATATCAATTACCATGTCCTAATGCTTTAATAATGATTAGTGCGGTATCTTCTATTGCTCTCTGAGTTACGTCAATAGTTTTACACCCTAGCTTTCTCATAGTCTTATCTGCAAATTCAAACTCTTCTAATATTCTTGCATCACCAGCATATTCTATATTTGATGGTATTCTATGAAATTTATCTAATCTACGTTTTCTTATTTCTATCAATTGAAGTGGATTAATTGTTAAGCCAAATACTTTATGTTTATCTATTTCATATAGTTCATTTGGAATCTCTACTTCAGGAACAAGTGGTATATTTATAGCCTTTATGCCCTTATTAGCTAAATACATACAAAGTGGTGTCTTTGAAGTTCTTGAAAGTCCTACTAAAACCACATCTGCATTTTTTAATCCTCTATAATCTTTACTATCGTCATATTGCATAGCAAATTCCATAGCTTCAATTCGCTTAAAGTATGCTTCATCAGTCTTCCACATAGCTCCAGGATCATACTGTGGTTGTTGATTTAATAAAGATGAAGCTACATTTATTATTGGTCCTAATACATTAACTACTGTAAGATTGCTTTCAATAGCTTTTTGTGTTAAATATTCTCTAACATTTACAGTAATGATAGTTGATACTATCATAGCATTTTCTTCCTCTTTAATTTCTTTGATTACTTCTTCTACATCTTCTAATGTTTTTACATATGGTACTCTCTTAATTTTAACCTCGTCATTAAACTGACTAGCTGCAGCTTCTGCTACTTGATCTGCTATCTCTCCTATTGAATCTGATACTGCGAAAATTTTCAACATTTTAATACCCTCCATTTACCTAATTTTACGCTTCTGTAAAATCTAAATTTTAGAAATATTTACATATTATTTATTATACCAATATTTTATAATAAATTTCTATTATAATGAATTGTTAATATATATATGTTAAAATTATTAATATAAACTTAAATTTAGGAGGCTAAAGATGAAAAATATTTATAACAAAGATAAGCTTCTTACTATAGGAATACTTCCTATCATGTGGCTTATATACTTTGCTTTTGAGATTGTAACTGGAAGAGTAAAAGATTTATATACACTTATCCTAAACTTATCATTAGTTTTTGTATTCGCATTTGTTGGATATATTATCTATCATCTAAGCAATAAATATTCTGATGGCTTTAAAAGCAAAAAGCTATTTATAATTTTTATTATTCTAATGTTAATAGATCAAGGTAGTAAACTAATAATTAAATTTAACTTCTTCGATTCATATTATGAAATAATTCCAAGATTCCTATCATTTGATCCTATAATAAATACTCATGGTTCTTGGTTGAATGCTAGATTTAATTTTAATATTAGTTTTCCATTATTAATACTAATTAATTTCATAGCTTTATTTATTTTCTTTGAATTCTACAGATATATAAAATTTAAATCAGGTAAGAATACATTCTGGGGAGATATGTGTTTTGTATTTATATTTGCAGGAGCTTTATGTTCTTTAATAGATAAGGTATTCTACGGTGGTAGTCTTGACTTTATAGGAATTAGCGACTTATTTATAGCAGATATAAAAGATATATATATCAATCTAGGATTACTATTCTTTATAATGGCTACATATAAAAGTGACTTTTTAAAAGATGATGGTAATTCTTCATTAAAAGATGATTGGCAGGCTATAAAGAACTTTTTAGTGTTTATCAAAAATGATATAAAAAGAAGTATAAAAAAAGAAAAGGCATAAATAACCTTTTCTTTTTTTTATATGTAATGCTAAGCAAGTTTACTTATGAAAAAATCACTTCTAAATTAGAAGTGATTTTTTGGTGGCTTACCGGGGAATCGAACCCCGGACACCTTGATTAAAAGTCAAGTGCTCTACCGACTGAGCTAGTAAACCATCTTACCTGGCAACGTCCTACTCTCCCACACAGTCTCCCATGCAGTACCATTGGCGCTATAGAGCTTAACTTTCCTGTTCGGAATGGGAAGGAGTGTTTCCTCTATGCCATCATCACCAGATTTATTTATCTTTTGTATATGTCCCTCGACAAGAATTTATTATATAGAGTTTTTCTACAAAAGTCAACATTTTTTTGATATATTTTTTTTAAAACTTTTTTTCTTTTATTTCAGCTGCCACAAACCTTGTGTACAAGCCATTCTTAATTATAATTCATTGTTTAATTTCTATAGGTTTTTATTTTCTTTATTATATATAAATAAATTTTTTAAATTATTTTATAATATATTTTTTATTTTTTCTTCTATACACTTCAAATATCTTTCAAGATATACATAAGACGATGGTCCCATTTGAGAATCTCCATCTTCTCTAATAGAATAAGCTTAAACATACTTTGGATCAACATCTAATAATTATTCATTGAAATTTTTTAATCTTTCAAAATCAACAGATGTTCCAGTTCTAATTATCCTACTTCTATCTAAATCTATTAACTTATAAACATCATAAGCTATCATATAAACAGGGTTAGAAATAATTATAAAATGTCCATAAAAGCCACTTTCCATAATCGGATTAATAATTAATTCTACTAATTTAGCTAACATATGTAATGTATCAATTCTAGCTTGAGCTGGTTTAGGTGGAGCTCCAGCAGCTATTACTACTGTATCTACCTCTATACATTTACAATAAAATTTATTTAGTATACAAAAAAGACCTAAACAATAAGTTTAGGTCTTGGTGCGCCATCAGGGATTCGAACCCGGGACACCCTGATTAAGAGTCAGGTGCTCTACCAACTGAGCTAATAGCGCATATTACCTAGCAACGTCCTACTCTCCCACACAGTCTCCCGTGCAGTACCATTGGCGCTGTAGAGCTTAACTTTCCTGTTCGGAATGGGAAGGAGTGTTTCCTCTACGCCATCATCACTAGATGCTATGATTCTCTAAATCTTCGATTTAGTTAGAATCTTGTACTCCTCAACTCTGTTGAGTGAGTTTCCTTTTCAAAGAATCTTGTTCTCTGAAAATTGCACATGAATTTTATATTTTTTATTGGTCAAGCCCTCGACCTATTAGTATCAGTCAGCTAAATACGTTACCGCACTTACACCTCTGACCTATCAACCTTGTGTTCTTCAAGGGGTCTTACTAGCTTATGCTATGGG
>NZ_JACOOP010000096.1:0-4181 GCF_014287725.1 Clostridium sp. NSJ-49
ACACTGCTTACATTGATACTTTTGTTTAGCCTGCTTATTCATACCAAACTTGTATAGTTTATCAGAATTACAGCGTGGGCATTTTATATTAGTTTTGCTCATTGTTCTTCTCTCCTTTTTGAAGGGGGTATTATTTAGTATCGCAAACCTATTGTATTTCCTTGGGCTGAGAAGAGCAATGTTCATATAACTTAACAGATCGGATATAAACTTGGGGGGAAAATTATGAAATACGAAGTTATATTATTTGACGCAGATGAAACATTATTTGATTTTAAAAAATCAGAAAAAGAAGCTTTTAAAAATACAATGATTAAATTTGGCTTCGATTATGATGAAAATTATCACTTAAAAATATATCAAGAAATAAATTCAGCTATATGGAAAGAGTTCGAAGAAGGTCTTATTACTCAAGCAAAATTAAAGGTAGAAAGATTTAAAAGATTATCAGATAAATTAGGAGTAAGCTTTGATGAAAATGAATTTGCAAAATCATATATGGAACATTTAGCTGATGCATCCTTTTTATATGATGGTAGTGTAGAACTTTTAGAAGATATATCTAAATCACATAAGCTTTCTATAGTAACTAACGGACTTACTGCTGTTCAAGATAAGAGAATAAGAAAATCTACTGTAGCAAAATACTTTGATACTGTAGTTATTTCTGAGGAAATATTAATATCAAAACCAAATCCAGAAATCTTTGAACATACTTTAAAAACTATAAATCATTCTGATAAATCAAAAGTTTTAATGGTTGGAGATAGCTTAACTTCAGATATACAAGGTGGAATAAACTTTGGTATAGATACTTGCTGGTATAATCCAAAAAAATTAGAAAACAAAACTTCAATAAAACCTACATACGAAGTTTCTAGCTTTGATGAATTAAAAGAAATATTGATTAATTCATAAACAGTTTTAATTACATAAAAAGACTTATGCAAAATTAAATGCATAAGTCTTTTATAATATTATTGTCTATATCCACTTCCAGCTCCAGTTAGAGCTTTTATTTCATGAAGATTAAGATTTCTACTATTATTTAATACTTCATTGATTTTATGGCTCTTATGACTGCAAGCCTCAGCTATATCATTACTAATATTATTTATTACATCAACTATATTGCTATGTTTATGTCCATTTCCTGCACCAGTTTGCGCCTTTATTTGATGAAGATTAACTTTACCTTTTATATTTGTTACTACATCATATATTTTTTCACTTTTATGATTAGTAGTAGTTACAGGAATAGTATCAATAGTTGTGCTATTATATCCATTTCCAATACCAGTCATAGCCTTTATTTCATGTAAGTTTAGCCCTCTTCCATTTTCATTAATAACTTCGTAAATCTTTCTTATCTTATTGTTTCTCATTTAAAATTCCTCCTAAAATATAAAGCTTTTTTATTTAATCAATTCAGTTTAATTTCATATTTCTTTTATACTAATATATACAAGAGTTATTTTTACTTTAGGGACCTTTTCAGCTGAAAGCCAAAATTTTATTATTTATTTTTAATTAATAATTACTAAAAAAAATTGTTAATTTTCTAAAACTATTTTCATATAATGACTTTGTATTATAGTTGATACATTTAGGAGGCAAGTAATGTATAAAATTGAAATTAAAGAATTAGGAGAAAATAAAGTCAGCCTTTGTGAAACAATAAAATATCTTCAATATAATGAACTATATAATTTAGTAAAACCGTACTTAAATATTGAACATTTATCATTTTCCATTAGAAATGATTGCCCTGATGGTCGTGAATGGGGCTTTATATATGCAGGTGATACGATTGTTGGAGAAATCAAAATAACTAAATTATTTAAGTAAAAATAAACCTAACACTACAGTATACAAACTATAGTGCTAGGCTTTTAGTCATTTATTAATTTTCTCTAGCTTTAAAAAAATCATCTATCTTCACTGCACCTTCTAATACTTCTCTTTCCACATATAAGGTTCTATCTTCCCTTGTCATCATACTCCATTTAACTAAGCTAATTGAGCCCTTCTCAATTTCTATTGCCGTAATACACCTAGGATGAACGCAACTTCCATCATTAAAATACATTACTTCTCCAACTTTAGGAAAGCTTGGCCTATGTGTATGACCAGCTATTAACATTTTATTTTCTTCTTCTGCCCATTTTATTAAATGTTGTTCTATTTTATCTTTACGCTTGTAGTTTTCCCCAGCTCTTGTAGGATCTTTAACTCCCCAAAGTTCTAATGGTCTCCATAAATACCTCACTAAAAATCTACCTAATTTCCAAGCTATATCATTAATAAACTCTCCCTGATGCCCATGAACAATAAATATTCTATTACTATTATTGCTATCTTCTAAAATCAATCCCTCATAGACCTGCATTGAAGGAAATAACGGACAAACTTTTTTTCTTGTCTCGCAATAATACTCACTACAATTTCTATTGAACAATTTCTCATTTTTCTTTTCTATATCATGATTTCCATAAATCATATATAACCTGTTTTCATTATAAAACTTAGACATCAACCAAAATGAATTGCTATGAATCTTTACTATCTCTTTCATAGATCTATTTTCCCAGAGCTCGTCCCCATCTCCTACTTCAATATACGTAAATCCACCTTCGTAATAATAGTTTAATGCTGCCCAGAAAAGATGTTGATTAGATATGAAATTATCACCCCAGTTTCCAATTCCTCTATGACAATCACTCATCATAACAAACTTAGAGTTACAATCATAAGGAATAACTTTAGCTGATTCATAAGCTTTTGATAAACTCTCAAAGGTTCCCATCCTATCACCTCTACTATTTATCTAAAAAATCTTGTATATCTCTATAAAGATTTTCTAATTTTTTAGCTTTCTTATCATTAGCAAGAAGTTTAAATAATATTGTATAATAACTTCTTAAGAAATCAATCTTATCAATTGCACGTGTAAAATCTTTAGTTACCCAATTAAACAAATTACAATAAAATCTATTGAGTAATTGAATACATCCTACCATAAACTTACTATATTTCTGTGGTTGCTTAGTTTTAGGAGATGTAAAAACTAATTTAACCATTCTGCCATTAACCTTAATATCATTAGCTTTATATCCAGCATAATAAAGTCCATCAATAAAGGCTCTTTGCATATCTAAATATGGGAAAGTAATTTCAATTTTTAGAGATAATTCCTCTGGTTTAGAAAATAATCCTACATCAAACCCTGTTAACCACCAGTGTCTTTCTTCTCTTTCTATTATTTGATTGTCATTTTTCTTTAAGATATACTTCATCTGCAAAAGATATTTATCTGATACACTTTCATAAAAAGTTCCTGTGAAAACATCTGGTATATCTACATCCTTTTTGCCTGTTGCATATACTCCAACTTCTCCACCAGTTGTCATACCATATTGTCCTTTCCAAAACTCAATAAGCCACCTTTTTCCTCCATACTCAAAATAAATAGGTTCACAATCTATAATCATATTTAATGAAGGTGCTAATTCATCATAAAGACTACAATAACCTAACTTTCTTTGTGGTGGATGAAGGCTTGAATAAACAATGTCTTGCTCTATATCAAATAAGAAACCATATATTTCCAGAGCATCATTTATATCTTTTAACTTTTCTTCGTCAGTTCTTCCCTTTACTTTTTCTATAGCAGCTTTTCTACGTCTCCACTTCCAAAAGAGAAGTAATATCATTATTGATAAAACTGACATACAAATTGCAAGTATAATCGAATTATCCATTTGATATATCCCCTTTAAATTAATATATTTCTACAATATTTTATTCTGTTATACCATTATTGGTGAAATAATTTTATTATTGTAAAGAAACTTAAATAATAATAAAAAGAAGCTTAACACTTAGTTAGGTAATATTAGTGTTAAACTTCTATAAATTCGTAAATATATTTTTATGGGGTAAGTATTATTTATTAACTATTTTATATTTTTATAATAAGTTACTTGTATATACTTTAGGTATAAAATTTAATAAATTCTATTAATAACTATAAATTTCTAATAATTATTACTTAAATATATTATCTTATTTTTATCCTATGCTACTTATTATACAGTTATCCATATCAGTATTAAGTTAATTTTTATTTATATTATAAATAATTTAATTAAATAAGTTATATAGGATAAAAATAAGATACT
>NZ_JACOOP010000097.1:0-3163 GCF_014287725.1 Clostridium sp. NSJ-49
AAAAATATAAAATTCATGTGCAATTTTCAGAGAACAAAATTCTTTGAAATGAGATTCTAACTAAATCGAAGATTTAGAGAATCATAGCATCAGGTGATGATGGCGTAGAGGAAACACTCCTTCCCATTCCGAACAGGAAAGTTAAGCTCTACAGCGCCAATGGTACTGCACGGGAGACTGTGTGGGAGAGTAGGACGTTGCCTGGTTAGTAGAAACACTTAAGTTTATCTTAAGTGTTTTTTTGTCGTATAAAAATAATTTTTAATTATTAATGATAAATATTAGAGTATGTATCAATAAAATATAATGTAAATATTGGAAATTTGTTGTCTTAATTGTATAATATATTTATAAAATAAATTTTGGAGGTGAATCATGAAAAAAATAATTACAGGTATATTAAGTATGTTATTAATTTTTATGGTTGGTTGTAGTAATAATAAAGTAACTTATGAAGAAAAAGAGATAAGATTAATTACGCCAGATGGATTGCCTAGTATAGCTATAAGTAAGGCTATGGAAAATAATAAAACTATAAAACATATAACTATAAATTATGATGTTCAAAAAACATCTGATTTGTTAGTTTCAGAACTTATGAAAGGTGAAGCTGAGTTAGCGATAATTCCATCAAATTTAGCTCTTCAAGCTTATAAAAAAGGTTTAGATTATAAAATAGTTGGAACAATTGGATGGGGATCACTTTATTTAGTATCTGAGAATAATATTAATGATTTAGGTGAATTAAAAGGTAAAGAAATATATAATACAGGAAAAGGACTAACGCCTGATATAATTTTTAAAGAAATATTAAAGAATAATAATATATCAGAAGAAGAAGTAAATTTTTCATATGTAGGAGCCGCATCGGAATTAGCACCATTAGTTGCTACAGGAAAAGCAGAATATGCAGTAGTTCCTGAGCCAGTATTATCTACAGTTATGAGTAAGAATCCCAATATAAAGATAATATTAAATTTAAATGAAGAGTGGGCGAAATTTAATGATGTCAAAGAAGGATATCCACAATCAACTTTAGTGATAAAAGAAGAATTCTTTAATGAAATTAAAGATAGTGGAGTATATGAAGAATTAATCAATAGTTTTAAAGAGTCAGAAGAGTTTGCAGTTAATAATCCACAAGAAACAGCAACTATATGTGAAGATTTGGGGATAACTGTTAATAAAGATGTTATAAATGAATCTATGAAGAATAGTAATTTAAGATTTACTGATATAAGCAATTGTATGGAAGAATATAATGTATACTTTAGTACAATAGATACAGAAAGCAAAGGAGAAAATAATGAGTACAAGCCATTATTCGTTGAAAAACAATAAGTATATTATATTTTCAATTGTAATAATACTTTTAATATGGCAGGTTACATCAATATATATAGGCAATAGATTACTGTTTCCATCTGTAACGGATGTAATAAAGAGTATGATAGAAATAGTAACTCAATATAATTTTATAACTATAATCTTCTATAGTATAATTAGAGGAATAAAGAGTTTTTTTATATCACTTAGTGTAGGATTGATATTAGCTATATTAAGTTATTTTAATAAAATAGTATATAATTGTATATTACCTATTTTATCAATTATAAAGGCCGTTCCAACAATGGCCTTTATAGTTTTATTATTGATATGGACATCAAAAGATTATGCACCTATTATTATAGGGATAATGATTTCACTACCAATATTTTATGATGTTATATTAAATACAATAATGAATCTAGATAAAAATTTATTACAGATGTGTGATGTTTACGATATACCTACTAGAGATAAAATGAAAGATATTATTATGCCAATAGTTATTATTGAACTTGCTAAAGTATTAAGTTCAACTTTTTCTTTAATATTTAAAGTAGTAATATCAGGTGAAGTGTATTCTCAACCTAAATATGGAATAGGGGCAATAATTCAATTAGAAAAGATGCAGTTGAATACAGCTCATATAATTTCTTGGATAATAATAATAACAATAATATCTTATGTATTTGATTTGCTTTTTAAGGTTATAGATAAAAGATATATACATAAAGGGAGATAAGATGTTTATTAAAGATGTAAATGTCAAATATGATAATAAAGTTATATATGATAATTTCACAATAGAGTTTGAAGATGAAAAAATTAATTGTATAGTAGGGGCTTCAGGATGTGGCAAGACAACATTATTAAATTGTATTTGTGAGAAGTTGATTAAAAAAAATATTAAGGTTGCATATGTATTCCAAGAAGATAGGTTACTACCTTGGAAAAATATATTTGACAATTTAAAGCTAGTTATAAAAAGTAAGTGTGGAAAAGAAGAAGTAAATAATAGAATAGAAGATATTTTAAATGTTTTAGAGATAAGTGAAACAAAATTTTTATATCCTAATGAGTTAAGTGGAGGAATGAAACAAAAAGTTAATATTGCAAGAGCGTTAATATATGATTTTGATGTTTTGTTATTAGATGAACCTTTTAGATCTTTAGATATGAAAATAAAAAATAAGGTAATAGATTTAATACGAACAATAAACAAAGAGAAAAAAATAACTATTATTTTAGTAAGTCATGATAAAGATGAGATAAAATCATTAACAGACAGGGTGTTTTTATTAAAAGGAAGTCCTGTAGAAATAATAGAAAAAGGCAATAAAACGATTGTTGATAATATATTTAGCAGTATTATTCGATAATAGAGATACTGCTTTTTTATTTGCAATTTTTTTTGGAAAAACTGTTGACATATAAGCCGATAAAGTGTTAAGATAAATCTCGTCGCTGATGCGAAACAATAAAAACACAAGATAAAAAAGTGTTTGACAGTTGTTTTGATAGGTGATAAGATAAGTCTCGTTGCTAACGAAACTAAGTCAAAAAAACTTTGAAAAAAGTTGTTGACATAAAGTTGAGTGAGTGATAAGATAAGGAAGTCGCTTGAAGCGATAACAAAATATGGTCTTTGAAAATTGAACAGAATATAGTTAAAATAAATCCAGCAATTCTTTTGAGAGTCTATTTAAAAAGACTCAAAGTAATTTGAGCAACAGATTAAACTTTTTATTGAGAGTTTGATCCTGGCTCAGGACGAACGCTGGCGGCATGCCTAACACATGCAAGTCGAGCGAGCTGATCCCTTAGGGGTGAAGCTAGC
>NZ_JACOOP010000098.1:0-2724 GCF_014287725.1 Clostridium sp. NSJ-49
ACCTAGGGAACTGAAACATCTAAGTACCTAGAGGAAGAGAAAGAAAAATCGATTTTCTGAGTAGCGGCGAGCGAAAGGGAAAGAGCCCAAACCAGAGATTTATCTCTGGGGTTGCGGACAGAACATTAACGAGAAGTTTTCATTAACCGAACATTACTGGAAAGTAAGACCGTAGGAGGTAATAGTCCTGTAGGTGAAAGTGAAAATAATCAAGTTCTGATCCAGAGTACCACGAGACACGTGAAACCTTGTGGGAAGCAGGGAGGACCACCTCCCAAGGCTAAATACTACCTGATGACCGATAGTGAAGCAGTACCGTGAGGGAAAGGTGAAAAGAACCCCGGGAGGGGAGTGAAATAGAACCTGAAACCGTGTGCCTACAACCGGTCAAAGCCCCTTATGAGGGTGATGACGTGCTTTTTGTAGAACGAGCCAACGAGTTACGGTATGTAGCAAGGTTAAGTACTTAAGGTACGGAGCCGAAGGGAAACCGAGTCTTAATAGGGCGACTAGTTGCATGCCGTAGACCCGAAACCGGGTGACCTATCCATGGCCAGGTTGAAGCGAGGGTAAAACTTCGTGGAGGACCGAACCACGTTGCTGTTGAAAAAGCATGGGATGAGCTGTGGATAGCGGAGAAATTCCAATCGAACTCGGAGATAGCTGGTTCTCCCCGAAATAGCTTTAGGGCTAGCGTCGGATATGTGTAGTGGAGGTAGAGCACTGAATGGGCTAGGGGGCATATCGCTTACCGAACCTTATCAAACTCCGAATGCCATATACATTTAGTCCGGCAGTCAGACTACGAATGATAAGATCCGTGGTCAAAAGGGAAACAGCCCAGATCGTCAGCTAAGGTCCCAAAGTGTAAGTTAAGTGGAAAAGGATGTGGGATTTCTAAGACAACTAGGATGTTGGCTTAGAAGCAGCCACTCATTTAAAGAGTGCGTAATAGCTCACTAGTCGAGAGATCCTGCGCCGAAAATGTACCGGGGCTAAACTTACCACCGAAGCTACGGGCTTGCGTAAGCAAGCGGTAGGGGAGCGTCGTAATCGGGCTGAAGTCGTACCGTAAGGAGCGGTGGACTGATTACGAGTGAGAATGTTGGCATTAGTAGCGAGATGTAGGTGAGAATCCTACAGGCCGAATATCTAAGGTTTCCTCAGGAAGGCTCGTCCGCTGAGGGTTAGTCGGGACCTAAGCCGAGGCCGAAAGGCGTAGGCGATGGACAATCGGTTGATATTCCGATACCACTACCATCGTTATTATCGAGGGTGTGACGGAGAAGGATAGTGTGTGCTAGCGATTGGAAATGCTAGTCTAAGCGTTTAGGCAGTTACGGTAGGCAAATCCGCTGTAACAATGCTGAGGCGTGATGGGGAAGGCCAGCTGAAGTACATGATTCCATGCTTCCAAGAAAAGCATCTAGAGAGAGAAGTAGTGCCCGTACCGCAAACCGACACAGGTAGATGAGGAGAGAATCCTAAGGCCGGCGGAAGAATTGCAGTTAAGGAACTAGGCAAATTGACCCCGTAAGTTCGCGAGAAGGGGTGCCTGCGAGAGCAGGCCGCAGAGAATAGGCCCAAGCAACTGTTTAGCAAAAACACAGGTCTCTGCTAAAGCGCAAGCTGATGTATAGGGGCTGACGCCTGCCCGGTGCTGGAAGGTTAAGGGGAACACTTAGCGCAAGCGAAGGTGTGAACTTAAGCCCCAGTAAACGGCGGCCGTAACTATAACGGTCCTAAGGTAGCGAAATTCCTTGTCAGGTAAGTTCTGACCCGCACGAATGGCGTAATGACTTGGGCACTGTCTCAACTGCAAATCCGGCGAAGTTGTAGTGCGAGTGAAGATGCTCGCTACCCGCGATTGGACGGAAAGACCCCGTAGAGCTTTACTGCAGCTTAGCATTGAATCTCGGTATTGTCTGTACAGGATAGGTGGGAGACTGGGAAACTAGGGCGTCAGCCTTAGTGGAGTCACCCTTGGGATACCACCCTGACAGTACTGGGGTTCTAACAGGACGCCATGAATCTGGTGACTGGACATTGTTAGGTGGGCAGTTTGACTGGGGCGGTCGCCTCCTAAAAAGTAACGGAGGCGCCCAAAGGTTCCCTCAGAACGGTCGGAAATCGTTCGAAGAGTGCAAAGGCAGAAGGGAGCCTGACTGCGAGACCTACAAGTCGAGCAGGGACGAAAGTCGGGCTTAGTGATCCGGTGGTACCTCGTGGGAGGGCCATCGCTCAACGGATAAAAGCTACCTCGGGGATAACAGGCTGATCTCCCCCAAGAGTCCACATCGACGGGGAGGTTTGGCACCTCGATGTCGGCTCGTCGCATCCTGGGGCTGTAGTAGGTCCCAAGGGTTGGGCTGTTCGCCCATTAAAGCGGCACGCGAGCTGGGTTCAGAACGTCGTGAGACAGTTCGGTCCCTATCCGTCGCGGGCGTAGGAAATTTGAGAGGAGCTGTCCTTAGTACGAGAGGACCGGGATGGACTGACCTCTGGTGTACCAGTTGTTCTGCCAAGAGCATAGCTGGGTAGCTAAGTCGGGAAGGGATAAACGCTGAAAGCATCTAAGCGTGAAGCCCACCTCAAGATGAGATTTCCCATAGCATAAGCTAGTAAGACCCCTTGAAGAACACAAGGTTGATAGGTCAGAGGTGTAAGTGCGGTAACGTATTTAGCTGACTGATACTAATAGGTCGAGGGCTTGACCAATAAAAA
>NZ_JACOOP010000099.1:0-2080 GCF_014287725.1 Clostridium sp. NSJ-49
ACTCTCAAAAGAATTGCTGGATTTATTTTAACTATATTCTGTTCAATTTTCAAAGACCATATTTTGTTATCGCTTCAAGCGACTTCCTTATCTTATCACTCACTCAACTTTATGTCAACAACTTTTTTCAAAGTTTTTTTGACTTAGTTTCGTTAGCAACGAGACCTATCTTATCACTTACCAAAACAACTGTCAAACGCTTTTTTATCTTGTGTTTTTGTTGTTTCGCATCAGCGACGAGATTTATCTTATCACTCTATCTAACTATAAAAAGATTATATCAGTATTATTTTTCTTAATTAATATCTTTATTCTTCTTTTTTCTTATTTTTTCTTCTATTTTAGTATATTGATACACTAGGAGTAGTGTTTCGATATTGCTTAAATAGTTATCCACTTATTACACATAATCCACAGCTATAATTAATTATATAATTCTATTATCAACATAATTAACATTATCCACATAGTATATGTGGATTAATATTTAACCTAAAAATTTTAATAAACACTTTATAATTTTCTATATTTATAATTTAAAATGCTTTCTTTTTTTCTAACTTCATCGTATATAGTGTAATATTTTTTTAGATTTATATTAAAAAATTATATTTAACTCTAATATTATTATAGTCATACAAGTAAAATTTCTTTTTAAAATAGGTCACATTAATAGATATAAAATATTCAAGATCCTTATAATTAATTATAAATTTAATATCTTAATTTAAAGATTACTTATAAGTAATCTATTCATGTTTCTTTCTAATTGGATAAGTTCTCCCCCGTGCAATATAATTCTTATACTTTATAATTAAACTTAAAAAGGTTATTTGCTAAAATATAATAACACCATTTAAATATATATCAAAATCTATTTACCAACTCCATATTAGATTTAATTATCTTATTTCATTTAACTACAACTTATGTAATTCTCGTAAATTATAATCTATGTGTATAAATATTATTCTAATTTTAACTAGTTATTATTAATTTATCCTACTGTACATAATATATTTTAAAGTTACTATATCTACAAATAATAAAATATAACTATTTTTATCTTCTTACTAAACAGCTTTACTTAAATACTATATAAATCAGAACCACACGTTAAACGGGTGGTTTGCTCTACGCCTATAAGGCGATGATACTAGCAAGTGCTACTCGCACTCTGAACGGGTTCGCCGACTGCTTATCTTTTCATTGTGCTACTAAAGTAGCTTGTTACTTTAGTTTTGGTACTTTGTCACCCGTAAACGGGTCGATATATTCCTTCAAACTTAATTGTTCATATGCTAAATCTTCTTGTATCTGATTTTTTATATACTCTTCAATAACTTTTTTATTTCTGCTTACTGTATCCACATAATATCCCCGACACCAAAATGTCCTGTTGCCGTATTTATATTTCATATTTGCATGTCTATCAAATATCATAAGTGAACTTTTTCCTTTCAAGTATCCCATGAAACCGGCAACACTTAATTTGGGCGGTATACTTACTAACATATGAATATGATCCTTACATGCATTTGCTTCTATAATTTCTACACCTTTATACTCACACAATTTTCTTAAAATTACTCCAATATCACTTTTTATTTTTCCATAAATAACTTGTCGTCTATACTTTGGTGCGAAAACTATATGATATTTACAATTCCATTTGCTATGTGCTAAACTATCATTGTTCATAATAACATTCCTCCTTTGGTAAAGATAAATTGGCTGCGAAACCCAATTTATCTTTACCAAAGGAGGTTTTTTTATCCACTCATAGCTATAAGCTTTTTAGAACCACCGGTCTAACCAGTGGTATTCTTTATACAAAAAAAAATCCACTTACTTAAGTAAGTGGATTTCTACTAACCAGGCAACGTCCTACTCTCCCACACAGTCTCCCGTGCAGTACCATTGGCGCTGTAGAGCTTAACTTTCCTGTTCGGAATGGGAAGGAGTGTTTCCTCTACGCCATCATCACCTGATACTATGATTCTCTAAATCTTCGATTTAGTTAGAATCTTATTTCAAAGAATTTTGTTCTCTGAAAATTGCACATGAATTTTATATTTTT
>NZ_JACOOP010000100.1:0-1712 GCF_014287725.1 Clostridium sp. NSJ-49
GGCTTTGTTTTAATAAACTGTGGAAATTTGATTAACCTCTATAAATATGGTTATAATTTATAATATAACTACTATTTAGGAGGTTTTTTATGCCAAGAGTTAATAATGTTATTCAACAAGTTTCACAATTAAATACATATGAGCAAGGGAAGGTATTTGAATTTTTAAAGACTGTATTGATGTCAAATGGAATATATAACTCTATAGATGAAGAAATCGCTGAAAATAGATTTAACAAAGGGAAGTGCTGTCCTTTTTGTAATCATGATAAAATATCTAAGTATGGAAAATATCATGGTAAGAATGGTGTTAAACAAAGATATAAATGCCAAAATCAAGAGTGCAAAAAAACTTTCAATGATTTTTCTAAATCTCCAGTTTCAAGTAGTAAAAAGGGATTAGATAAATGGCTACTATATGCCCAATGCATGGTAAACGGTAACACTATTAGGCAATGCGCTGAAATCGTTGAAATTAATATTGCAACAGCTTTCTTTTGGAGGCATAAAATTATAGACGCAATTAGAAAGTTTGTTGGTTATGGTTTGCTTGAAGGTGTTATTGAGTTGGACGAAACCTACTTTGCTATTAGCTATAAAGGAAATCATAGTAAAAGCTCTAATTTTACTATGCCAAGGGAATCAAGAAAGCGTGGCAAAGAAGTAAATACAAGAGGTATATCAAAGGAATTCGCTTGTGTATTGTGTGGTGTAGATAGATTAGGAAATATCTATACTGGTTTAATATGTGATGGTAGACCTAAATATACTGATATAAATAGAGCTTTATCGGAAGTTGTTGAAGATAATTCTATATTATGTACGGATAAACATAGAAGTTATATACCTTTTGCTGCTCAACATAATTTTGAGTTACATCAAATTAGGGGAGGGAGAAAAACTGTGGATATTTACAATATTCAAAGGGTTAATGCTTTTCATAGTAGCTTAAAAAGATGGATAAGGAAGTTTAATGGTGTTTCAACCAAGTTCCTAACAAACTACCTATTTTGGTATAAATGGAGCCAATTATTTAAAACAGAAATGGAAAGAAATAAGCCAAAGAAATTCTTTGTTCATGCTAATTCAACACATTCTATATCTTTAATAAAGGATTTTAAGATTAGAAGACCAATATATGTATAAAAGGTAAAATTTGTTTTAATTTTACTGTTTTTAGTGTATAATAAATATAATGATTGATGAACAATTGTATTATTACGTGATATAAATATATTAAATTGTAAGGGGGAAGTTAGATGATAGAAATTAAACCTTTGGACGATGTTATGAATTATTTTATATGGATATTTGTAACATACATAGCATTGTTCCTTGTTATAATTATCAATTTTTTAAAAGCACTTTATCTTAATAAAAAATCTACATCAAAAGATAATAAAGCAGTTATTGTTATTGATTTAATTGTCGATGTGATATGCGGTTTGGCGATGTTTTGTGGACTGATGTTTTTAGGTGTTTTAGCTGATAATAATGCCCTAAATTGGGTATATTGGAATAAGTGGCTCTGGTTTATTTCAGCTACGAGTTTTACTATTTTTATAATTAATATGATTATAGTTATGACAAATAAAAAAGTTTCTAAATAGAACTAAGTATTGAATAATTTTAAAGTATTGTGATTCAAATAGGATGTCCATTTGGACATCCTATTATGTTATGCTAATTTCAACACTATTTTAAAACACAGCC
>NZ_JACOOP010000101.1:0-1679 GCF_014287725.1 Clostridium sp. NSJ-49
GGCTCTGTTAGATTAAATTGTTGATATTGTACTCAAAATAGGGTTGTACAAATTACAACCCTATCTAACTATAAACTCTGTTTAGATTCCCTAACAATATTTCTATTGCAAAGGTCTATCTTCAATTTATTCATCAATTCTTTAGTATTATTACTAAACACTAATTCTGTTATTATAGCATCTTCGTCTCTTAATCCAAATTGCTCTCTTCTAACTAAATACAAATAACTTATGTTAGTATGATATATATTTATAACATTGGTTATTGGTCCATTCGCAAACATTTCAGTTTCAGTTGGGTCTACACTGTCATGAATTTCAAGTAATGATGTTAATATGTTATAATTAGGAATATAAAAACCCAAAGAAATAATTATATCTTTCATGTCGTTATTATAAAATTCTAATTCTTTATCTAATAAAAAATCCTTTATAATATCATCATTATCATAATCTCTTAGAATTTTTATAAGTTCATTCATAATCCCCCACCTCGTAATCTTTCAGTATAATTTTTACATATAATACTAACAAACATACACTTATCAAGCAATACCTAAAAGAAATTATATTTTCTTTCCTTGTATCCTTCTATCTTAGTGTCAACAAATGGAATTACACTATGGATAAGCATATTCTTTGTTTTTATAACTTCTTTATCAGTGCTAAAACTTTGTAGCCACTTATACCAACTCATATAATTAGATAGAAATTTAGTAGACACTCCTTTAAATCTATACATCCAAATTTTCAGGTTACTATGCAACGAATTAACATGATTTATATGGTATATATCATTTTTATAATGACCTCTTGCTATTTTTTTATGGTCTAATTCAAGGTCTTTGGCAAATTGTATATACGATTTATGGCTATCTGTACAGATTATTGAGTTAGAGTCTATCCGTCCTTCATAAAGCCTTTCAAGAGCATTGTAAGTAACCCTTCCTTTACATAAGGGTTCTAATATTATATTTCCATTTCTATCAATTGCTGTTGCTATACAAACCTGTTCATTACTTATACCACGTTTCTTAACTTGTTTGCCTCTTTTTCGAGCAGGTCTCGGCATTTTAAAACCACTCTTTTTATGATTCCCCTTGAAAGACTCGGCAACAAATGTTTCGTCCATTTCTACTATACCGTCTACATCACCAACACCCATAAATGCTCTTATACAATCAAGAATTTTATGTCTCATATAAAATGATGTTTTAACACCTACACCTACATTTTCAGCGTTCTTTCTTATAGAAAGTCCTATAACCATTCCTTTAACATATTCAATCCACGTTTGTAGAGGTAACTTAGTACAGGATAACGCAGATTTAGTTAAATCATTAAAGGATTTACTACAAGAACGACATACATAACGTTGCTTACCATTCAATTTACCATTCTTTACTACAGAAGTAGATTCGCAATGGGGGCAACATTGCCCCTTGCTAAATCTTGATTCTCTAAACTCTTTATTAAGACTTACATTAGATGAGCCAAGAGTAAGCATCTCACCTATATAGTTAAATAATTCTCTTAACTGGTATTCACTAAGTGATGTTATATCTGACTTTATATTTGAAAGAGTTGCCATAAATCTTACCTCCGATAGTGTTATTATCTATATTATAACACTATTTAAGACTTATATGCACATATCAACATTATTGTCTAACAGAGCC
>NZ_JACOOP010000102.1:0-1652 GCF_014287725.1 Clostridium sp. NSJ-49
CAATTTAAATCAATTGTGAGTTAGAATTTAAATTTACTTTCTAAAATTGGAAGCAAATTATCTGCAATTATTCTTTGTCCATATTCACTAGGATGGGTTACATCCCCACTTCTATAATAAATCTTAGAAGAATCAACCCCATTTATACCACTCGTATTATACAAGTCAATACAAGTAACACCATATTGCATACATTTTCTCTTTATTGCTTCTGCTCGTAATTGTAATTGCACTGATGAATTAGAATTGCTCTGTATTGGTGTAACTGGATCAATCATATTATTAATATAATCATTTGCTTGTTGTATGGGTGTCATGAATATTATCGGCTTACCTTTGTAAGTTTCTAACAATCCTTTTAGCAGTACATTTAAAGCACCGTAAAAAGTTTCATTTGTAGTATCGTTCCATGTTCCTAATTTAATTTCATAATCATTAGTACCACCCATAACGATTACTCCATCAGCCGTAGTATCCATATCCATATATCTATTACAAAAACATTTCCCATTTGCAGTTTCCCTAATCTCATTAAACCCTATACAAGTTCCACTAATACCATAATTGTTAAATATAGCACCTGTTTTACTTGCTATCTGTTGCCACCATGTCGGTAATGTATAATCAATAGAAGTTATGCTATCCCCTAAGCAATTTATTTTTTTACCAGATAAAGGACTGCTCCCATTTACAATGTTTAATACATTCTCATTAAAAGACTCTTTACTTTTAATTGTTACGAAACTGAGTAATAAATTAATGTCCGTTACAGGATTACCAGAACCATTAGACACTACAAAACGATATTTTTTTGTAACATCTGTAAGTGTGACTACCCCATTAACCTTATTAATTCTTGAATGAAATGTACCATCTTGATTATACGCTATACAATACATGTCTTTATCTGAAATAGCTTCTACTTTGGAATTAAAAGTATAAAATGCACTCCTTATCGCATAATCTATTGTTACATCAGTTCCTAAAGAACCATTTATCCCTCCAATTTCCCATTTAAGTTTTTCTTTAAAAGATAGTCCACCTATATATTTATTACAACTGTCAAATATATCAGGTATATCATTCGCCTTTTCTTTTAATTGATTTATCTCTTTAAAACTGTATGTTCCAACCATATTAAGAAAATTAGTTGGTATTAGTTCAGCACTTGTCAATGGTGCTATAACGATTCTGAAATAATTAAGTACATTTGTAATATTAAAACTTGAAGTTTGAGTTGTTGCCTTTATAAAGGATTTATCTGCTTTAGAGTATTCAAGTACATATACTTTGCAATTAGTTAAATTGAAAGTTATTTTACTTAATCCATTAAAATTCAAATATCCAACAGTTCTTAAATAACCAACGACAGGGGTATCAATTCCAGTATTAGTGTTTATTCCACCTTCTTCCCAATTATTCCATGTTACTGGAAAATCATCGCCATTGAGTGAATTCTCGATGAGTAAGTTACGTTCAGTTAATGTTCCAAACTCTATACCTAAACTATTAACTCTAGCTTGAATTACCTCTGGATTACTATTCCCTGTACCATTCACAACCAAAACATTAATTTGTCCTTGCAAATTTGATGTATCACTTTTATTCGCCTTAGTTTCCAATTGCGCATTAGTTTGATTAACTTGATCCTG
>NZ_JACOOP010000103.1:0-1586 GCF_014287725.1 Clostridium sp. NSJ-49
AAATTATTTCTAAATGAACAAGTTTTTTGACACGACAAATAGGAGGTTATAAACCTCCTATTCTCTGTAAAAATATACCTTTACGCTATTTTCTTTTCATGCAATAATATACCATTTCTATTTTGACTCATCTTATTAAAGAGTTTTTGAATATTATAAGCAAAGCTCAAAAGTGCAAATTCAGTTTTAATATTATTTTTTCCTCTTGATAAAAATCTTCTAAAACCATAATCTTGTTTTAATACTCCAAAAGCTCCTTCGACCTGAATAGATCTATTCATTCTTAATAACTTTCCTTTTTCAGTCGAGATATTTTCTAATGAAGTTTTACGTTTTTTTACAAAATCTTTTGATACATGTAGGCGTTTATTTCCTTTTGCTTTAGTACATTTACTTTTATAAGGACACTCATTACAGTTTTCACTTTCGTAAATTGTAACATTGGATTTATAGCCAGATTTAGAAGTTTTTATTTTACTTGATATAGGTACTAATTTATTGCCATATGCACATATATAATAATCATTTTCTTCATCATAAATCATATTTTCTCTTTTACTTATATCAACTTTAAACTTTTTATTTTTTGATTTCTCGTAGTTTTGAGGCTTTATGTATGATTTTTGATTATGTTTTGATAAGTACATATAATTTTCTTCACTTTCGTAGCCGGCGTCAGCGATAACATTTTCAAATTTCTTTGGTAAATCTTTTTCTAGTTTATCTAAGAAGGGTATAAAAGTTAATTGATCTGATCTTTCACTAGAAATATCTATACCAACAATATATTCACCCTCTACCCCTATTTGAATATTATAACCAGGTTTTAATTGGCCGTTTTGCATATGGTCATCTTTCATATGCATGAAAGTCGCGTCTTTATCTGTTTTAGAGAAGCTATTACGACCATCAAATATACTATTATAGTTATCATATTTGATTTGCTTTTCAATAAATTCTTGAATACTCTCATAGTATTTTTGAAGTTTACTTTTTCTTTTGCCTTTCCCATAAACAAATTCAGTAGAATTTTCTTTTTTTATATTTTCTAATTTATCAAGTATCTTACTAGCATAATCAACAGATATTTTTTGATCAATGTTAGCAATTCTAATATCTAAATTTTCATGTATTTCTTCAAAAGTTTTTTTGATTTTTTCTTGTAGTTTAGATTCAAACTTATCAGTTGCTTTCTTCCATACAAAAGTATATTTATTGGCATTCGCTTCGATTTTAGTCCCGTCAATAAATAAATTTTCATATCTAATCTCATTCATTTCTCCAAGCTTTGCAATAAGTTGATTAAACAAATCTGATATACATCCTTGTAGGTGTTTACTCCTAAATCGTGCAATGGTATTATGATCCGGAGCCTTTTGCCCTTGCAAAAGCCAAATGAAATTTATATCTCTTTTACAAGCTTTTTCTAAATCTCTTGAAGAATATATTTTATTCATACATCCATATATTAATATTTTAAATAAGATGGCAGGGTCGATTGCTGGATTTCTACCTAATGTAGAGTATGTTTTATATAAATCTGTAAAATCTAATCCCTCCGTAACTTCAAATAGCAATCTTACTGA
>NZ_JACOOP010000105.1:0-1494 GCF_014287725.1 Clostridium sp. NSJ-49
AAAAAAGGGCAGACTATCCCTATGAGGATAATAAAATGTAAAATATTAGGTTGTTAAAGAGCTAACTAGCTCGTTTAAGCTTGCTTAGAGAACAAATCTTATCTTCCTTTTTATTAACAATTGCAGCAATAGCAACTGTTAAAAGGCATATGTGACCTAAGGTATTTAGGTTAGATATGGAAGAAATATTTCTAACAGAGGCATTTTCAAGATTAAGATTCTTAAATCGTGAATTGTAGCGTTCTGATTCAGTTCTCTTTGAATAGTATAGTTTAAAATAATCTGATGTATCATCGACGGTTGATCTATAGTCTGTACTGATAGATTTATATTTTATACATCCTCTATTTTTATGACCATTATTATATTTAGGGTGATTACAAGGGCATTTAGAATCATCTTTTGATGTTCTAAATGGACAACAAAATTTTTGTTTTATTGAACCTTTTAGATATTGCTTACCGTCTTTATGCATTGCTAAACCTGCTTCGCATAGCGGGTTACCGCAAGAAATAGTTTCAACAGTTTTGCTGTTACGTTTATTTTTAGCAATAAAAGCTTCAGAATGTAAAACATCTTTTATGTAATTATAGTTTGCTTTAGAATCAAAACCTTTATCAGCGAGAATTTTGGAATTTTTTAAGCTAAACCAAGAATTTATTTTATCTAAAAAATTAATTAGATTTGAAACATCAGCTTTTTCGCCTGTAAGAGTTACTTCATAAATTGGCAATCCTGATTTTGCATCACACATTATTAAATTTTTATAACCCCAATAAAAAGTATAATTCTTTTTTGAATCTTCATTATTTGCAGTGTGGACTCCTAATTTACAGTCCTTATCTGATTTAGGATGTTTTTCATTAGAAAATTTATTTTTAGAAAAACATTTTGGATTATTATACTTTGTATTTGCTTTTATAGGGGTTGAATCTACAGATACTATTGAGTTATCTATGGCATCTAATTTTATAAGTTCATTTACTTGTGATTTCATTATTTCCTTTAGTAAATTATTATCAATATCATGAATAAAACGTTGGTAAACGCTATAAGAAGGTAATGGTTTAGTAATGTCAAATCCGCATAATTGAGCAATTTTTAAATTAGTATTTAAAAAATCACAAAGTAGAGTTATTTCTCTAAAATGTTCACAGTTCATAACAACAAACGCTCTAGTAAGAGCGTGACGTGAATAGCCTTTTGGTCCACGTTTTGATTCAATAAATTCAGGTATAAATGATAAATCTAAATTATCAAATATGTTTTCGTAAAAATTAATTGTTGATTGTGAAGTAAATAGATCAACTATGTTAAATATCTCTTGTCTTGTTATCATTTTTTAAACCTCCGTTAGTGCAACTAATTAGTTTATGTATATGCTATTAGTTTTATCCAAAGGAGCAAAAATGATACTGAAAAATTTGAGTGATATAAAAAATCTTGGCCATAAAGGCCTTGATATATAAGGGTTAAGAAATATGATTAACCCTA
>NZ_JACOOP010000106.1:0-1490 GCF_014287725.1 Clostridium sp. NSJ-49
AAAAATATAAAATTCATGTGCAATTTTCAGAGAACAAAATTCTTTGAAATAAGATTCTAACTAAATCGAAGATTTAGAGAATCATAGTATCAGGTGATGATGGCGTAGAGGAAACACTCCTTCCCATTCCGAACAGGAAAGTTAAGCTCTACAGCGCCAATGGTACTGCACGGGAGACTGTGTGGGAGAGTAGGACGTTGCCTGGTTAGTAGAAACACTTAAGTTTATCTTAAGTGTTTTTTTGTTATATAAAGAATATTACAAATTAGATAGGGATATTTAAAAATTTTATTTTATATCTTTGTATGAGATAAAAAGCGTACTTTGGTAAAAATATATTGAGTTTTTACAATGAATTTAAATTATCAAAGAAGAGATATTTTAATGAACAACATATAGTTTGTTATATAATAAATGGAATTATGAATATCAAATTGTTTTCGTACAAAAGTATAAAAGGTAAGGGTTATTATGTAGATATACAAATGAAAAAATAAAAACGTAATTGAATATTATATAAGAAATCATATACAAGAAGAGTAGCAAGTTATATAAATGGTAAGTAAAATAGATGAGAATATTATAGATAGATTGGTAAATGATAATAATTCAAATTCATTTATATTGAATTTCACCTAATAAGTATTTTATTATTAACAGAATAAGCTCATATAGTAATAGAATATATGTAATTAATAAAAAATATTAAGAAATGAAATCATTGAGAATATATAGTTGCTTATTAGACAATGTAAATATTCTATCTACAATGGGAAGTATTTAAATAATACCAATATGAAATATATGATATAAATTAACATGTATTAAGTCTTATGATTAGTAAGAAGATATGAGGGATATACTGTAGCTTAAAGAAAAATAAAATAATTCTATGAAAATTATAGGCAATGAATATTTAAATAGATTACTAAAGTTACAAATAATAATAGTATTAGACAATAGTCTATCTTTAGGAATATGATATATTTTAAATATAGATGAAGGAATTTCATTTGAGTAAAATTAAAAAAATACAAAAACAAATAAAAATTTACTTAGAAAGAGAGCAGATTAAATTTTAAAATGATAATTTTAGAAGGTTATTTTTCATTTTACATGCTATGTTGATAATGTTAATTATGTTAGTAAATTCATAAATGGTATATGTAAATATTGTGGATTATGTTAAGTAAGTGGATAAGTATACTTGTATTAATATACCACTACTCCTAGTGTATCAATAGTAGTAATACTTAGAAAAATAGAGTAATATTAAGCATACATAGATTAATTAATCAAAAGTAGTAAAAATAGATTAATTTATATAGAATTATAGTGATAAGATAAATCTCGTCGCTGATACGAAACAACAAAAACACAAGATAAAAAAGTGTTTGACAGTTGTTTTGATAGGTGATAAGATAAGTCTCGTTGCTAACGAAACTAAGTCAAAAAAACTTTGAAAAAAGTTGTTGACATAAAGTTGAGTG
>NZ_JACOOP010000107.1:0-1358 GCF_014287725.1 Clostridium sp. NSJ-49
ACACTGCTTACATTGATACTTTTGTTTAGCCTGCTTATTCATACCAAACTTGTATAGTTTATCAGAATTACAGCGTGGGCATTTTATATTAGTTTTGCTCATTGTTCTTCTCTCCTTTTTGAAGGGGGTATTATTTAGTATCGCAAACCTATTGTATTTCCTTGGGCTGAGAAGAGCAATGTTCATATAACTTAACAGATCGAATAATTGTATATGGAGGTAAATATGTTTTTGTATAGTGTTGAGAAAAATAAGTTAGAAGAGGTTAAAGAACAACCTTTTTCAAAGGAAATAGAGTTACATAAGTTATGTGAAGAAAACTTAGAAAGTTTATTTGGACTACAATATGTTAAAAGAGAGTTAGCGATAAATAATTTTAGAATAGATACATTAGCTTTTGATAAGAGTACAAGCTCTTTTGTAATAATTGAATATAAGAATACAAGGAACTTTAGTGTTATTGATCAGGGGTATGCATATCTTTCATTATTGGTTAATAATAAAGCTGACTTTATTTTAGAGTACAATGAAAATTGTGAGGAAATTCTTAAAAGAGATGATGTAGATTGGTCTCAATCAAGAGTAATATTTGTATCACCAGAGTTCAATAATTATCAAAAGGAGTCTATAAACTTTAGAGATTTACCTTTTGAGCTATGGGAAGTTAAAAGATTTAGCAATAATACAGTAAGTTTTAATCCAATAAAAGCATCTAAGAATACAGAATCAATAAAAGCGATAGCTACTACAAGTGAGATAGTTAAAGCTGTTAATAAAGAGGTTAGTGTAGTTACAGAAGAAGATCATTTAAACAACACTACAGAAGAATTAGCAGAATTATATAATCAGATAAAAGAGTACATATTAGCCTTAGATAGTGGAATTAGAGTTAGATATACTAAAGTATATATTGGATTTACATTAAATAATAAAAATATCATAGATATATTGCCAAGAAAGAAATCATTAAAGATTTGGTTAAACTGTAAGTGGGGGAATATAGATGATCCAAAGATGATTTTTAGAGATGTATCTAATATTGGTCATTTGGGTAACGGGGATTATGAGACTTCAATAAGTAATGATGAAGATATTGAATATATATTTAGCTTAATTAAACAGGTTTATAAATTTAAAAAGTAAGAAATTAACAAGAATAAAGAAGGGGCTGTCTCTGAAATGATTTTTAAAATCATTTCAGTAGACGGTCTTTTTATTTTTTATTCATATATTTATATGAAATTATTTCTAAATGAACAAGTTTTTTGACACGACAAATAGGAGGTTATAAACCTCCTATTCTCTGTAAAAATATACCTTTACGCTATTTTCTTTTCATGCAATAATATGCCATTTCT
>NZ_JACOOP010000108.1:0-1343 GCF_014287725.1 Clostridium sp. NSJ-49
CGCTACTGCGTTGTAAGTTCGATTTTCTAAATTAAAATTTAGAATCTCACTTAAAAACTCTCAAAAGAATTGCTGGATTTATTTTAACTATATTCTGTTCAATTTTCAAAGACCATATTATGTATCGCTTCAAGCGACTTCTTTATCTTATCACTTTGTTTCTTAACTGTCAACACTTTTTTTCAAACTTTTTTTTGAAGTTTTTGTAGCTGTTGACCTCAGCGACGAGATTTATAATACCATCTATATTAATTATCTTGCAATGTATTTATATTAATTTATTAAAATTATTATCATTTTTCTCTATTTTTCTATTATTTTCTTTATTTTTTAATTATTGATACACCTGGATGAGTGTCTACCACTTTTATATTAAATCATCAATATTAATTAGATAATTTACTAATAAAAATTCTATTTTATATCTAAACAATTAATACTAATTCTTGTTTGTTTCCAGTTTTATTACTCTAGTTATCTATATGTTAAATATAAACTCTATATATTAATTTAAATAATTCTATTCAAATTAATATACTTTAAATACAGATCTTTTCTCCTATTTGGTTATCGAAGCCCTAATTTTAAATTTATATTACTAAATTTACACTATTCTTTACTTTATATAAATTTATCTTCAAAATAATATATTTTTCTTTATTATTTTTTTAAGCTACTTCTAAGCTACTTCTTTAATATCGTTATTTACTTTCTTATATGAAACATTAATTATTTTTACTTGTTATATGTCATTATTAATATTGTTAATTTCCTATTATATATAATTTTATTTTATAATTAACATAATTAATATAAATGCAAAAAAGGTAGTAAGAATTTCTTTCTTACTACCTTAAATATGGTGACCCCTAGGGGAATCGAACCCCTGTTACCACCGTGAAAGGGTGGTGTCTTGACCGCTTGACCAAGGGGCCTTAAGTCTATTATTTGAAAAATAAAAAGCTATGTATACCATAGCTTTTTATGGTGGAGGTAAAGGGAGTCGAACCCTTGACCCCTTGCGTGCAAGGCAAGTGCTCTCCCAACTGAGCTATACCCCCATATAACCTAGCAACGTCCTACTCTCCCACACAGTCTCCCGTGCAGTACCATTGGCGCTGTAGAGCTTAACTTTCCTGTTCGGAATGGGAAGGAGTGTTTCCTCTACGCCATCATCACTAGATATCCAGAGTGTTCTCTGAAAATTGCACATGAATTTTATATTTTTTATTGGTCAAGCCCTCGACCTATTAGTATCAGTCAGCTAAATACGTTACCGCACTTACACCTCTGACCTATCAACCTTGTGTTCTTCAAGGGGTCTTACTAGCTTATGCTATGGG
>NZ_JACOOP010000109.1:0-1226 GCF_014287725.1 Clostridium sp. NSJ-49
ACACTGCTTACATTGATACTTTTGTTTAGCCTGCTTATTCATACCAAACTTGTATAGTTTATCAGAATTACAGCGTGGGCATTTTATATTAGTTTTGCTCATTGTTCTTCTCTCCTTTTCGAAGGGGGTATTATTTAGTCTTGCAAACCTATTGTATTTCCTTGGGTTGAGAAGAGCAATGTTCATATAACTTAACAGATCGTTAAATATTGGAGGGAGGATAATATGAGGTGGATTGTTAATTTTTTTAAAGGGATGGCTATAAGTGTTGCAACTATGGTTCCAGGAGTAAGTGGTGGAACCATGGCTATAATATTAAATGTATATGATGATTTAATTCATGCTGTTGGTTCATTTTTTGAGGATTGGAAAAAACATAGTAAGTTAATATTTGAATTAGCTTTAGGTGGAATTGCAGGAGTTTTAATTTTTAGTAGGATAATTGATAAAGCTTTAAATACATTTCCAACTTTAATGGCATTTTTCTTTATTGGAGTAATCCTTGGAGGAATACCAACATTATATAGAAAAGCGGTATCTATAGAGAGAAGTAATTTAAATTATATATTTTTAATTGTTGGATTTATTTTAGCGTTATTTTTATCAGGTGGTAATGAGGTAGCTAGTATAGCTATAGAAGGTACAGGGATATTTAATATAGGATTATTAGTTTTAGCAGGTATAATAATTGCGGTAGCACTTATATTACCAGGAATAAGTGGGTCTTTTATATTATTAATTTTAGGATTATATGATGTAACTTTAGATGCTATTAATACATTCAATATTAAATTTCTAATTCCTGTTGGAATAGGAGTATTAATAGGAGTTATACTAACTACAAAGATTATTGAAAAGTTAATAAAAAAGTATCCAGGAAAAACTTATATGATGATATTAGGGTTTGTTGTAGGATCAATAATAGCTATATATCCTAGTGAAGTAGCAAATACTAATATTATATATTCAATATTAGCATTAATAATTGGATTTACTATTATTTATTTTATTTCTAAAAAAGAAACTTAATTAAAGCTTGAAAAAAAGGGGCTGTATCAAAAAAATTTGATATTTGCCGATAAAGAAAGGGGCTGTATCAAAAAAAATTTGATATTTGCCGATAAAGAAAAGGAAGTTCGAATTTGAACTTCCTTTTTTGCGCATAGTAATAATATGAAAAACTTCACAAAAAATGTGATTCCTATGCAACAAATAGGATTTGCATT
>NZ_JACOOP010000110.1:0-1125 GCF_014287725.1 Clostridium sp. NSJ-49
TAACTTATCACGATATTTATTTAAAGGAGAATGGGATAAATGAAAGTTAGATGTATTGATGATTTAGGAATGACTGTTTTAGAAGTTGGAAGTGTTTATGAGGGAAAATTGAAGTTTGATCATTGGAATAAAGAAAAACGTTGGTATTTAGAAGGGGAAAAGTTTAGAAAATTTTGTTTTAGAGAAAAAGCGTTTGAAGTAGTTAAGGAGGAAAAAGAAATGCAAGAGAAGACATTTATAGAAGTAATTAAGGATATTAAAGAAGGTGAAGTATGGGAAAGTCATTGCAAAAGAATAATTGGTAACGGGGATGGTGACTTTAAAATAGAAAGTAAAAGTGGAGGAGACTTTGGAAGTTATGTAGCAATTCGTGGAGAAAATAAATACAGGTTAAAAAGAAAGGAATACACATTTGAGGAAGCATTTAAGGCTTATGAAAATGGTAAAGTGATTGAAAGTTGTGTAACTGGTGATAAATACACTTGGAATGGGTTTACTGATTTGATATGCAAGAATGGAGCAGATGGATATAGCAAGTTAAAAAGTATCTATATAGAAGAAATAAAGGGTAAATGGTACATCAATAATTAAGAGGTGGAATAAATGAAGGTTAAAATAGGAGATTATTTTATAGAATCAGATGAAAGGCAATATAAGGTTAAAATATATATAGGCACTGATAAGGATGGTAAGGATACTTACAAAACATTAGCTTATTGTACAAGTATTCATTCTGCTTTGAAATTCGTCCCACAGAGCGTTTTAAAGAGTAATGATGATATAAGTATTATCTTAAAGAAATTGGAGCAAATACACGCAGATATAAAGGAATATAAGAAGATTGAAGAAGAAATAAAGGAAGTTTATAAGAAAAAGTTAGAAGTAGCAACAAGAGAGTTTAAAAGCAAACAAAAGTCAGAAGGAGGAGTTGCAGATGAATAAGGTTGTACTAATAGGAAGATTAACTAAGGATCCGGAATTGAAATATACTCCAGGTACAGGAACTGCAGTTACAACAATAACTTTAGCAGTTGAAAATTATAACAGTAAAACTCAAGAAAAAACAGCAGATTTTATACCAGTAGTATTATGGGGAAAACAAGCGGAGAATACAGCTCAATATAC
>NZ_JACOOP010000111.1:0-1123 GCF_014287725.1 Clostridium sp. NSJ-49
ACACTGCTTACATTGATACTTTTGTTTAGCCTGCTTATTCATACCAAACTTGTATAGTTTATCAGAATTACAGCGTGGGCATTTTATATTAGTTTTGCTCATTGTTCTTCTCTCCTTTTCGAAGGGGGTATTATTTAGTCTTGCAAACCTATTGTATTTCCTTGGGTTGAGAAGAGCAATGTTCATATAACTTAACAGATCGTATTTTATACTTAGGAGGTTTATATGATTGAAATCAATTCTATAGTTCCAAATTTTTCACTTATTGGTTCTGATAAAAAAGAACACTCTTTAAGTGATTATAAGGGAAAGAAAATAATACTATATTTTTATCCTAGAGATAATACTCCTGGATGCTCTACTGAAGCTTGTGATTTTAGAGATAATAATTCTATTATTGAAGATATGAATGCAATAGTTATTGGTGTAAGTAGAGATTCTTTAAAAAGTCATGATAAATTTATTGAAAAATTTAACTTACCATTCTTACTTTTAAGTGATGAAGATGAAACTCTTTGTAATTTATTTGGAGTTATTAAAGAAAAAAATATGTATGGTAAAAAAGTAATGGGAATAGAAAGAAGTACTTTCATTATCAATGAAGATGGTGTTCTAGTAAAAGAATACAGAAAAGTTAAAGTAAAAGGACATATAGATACTATTTTAGAAGATTTAAAAAATATGTAACAAAAAAGCACTAACATAAGTTAGTGCTTTTTTCCTGGTGGCTCGACCAGGAATCGAACCAGGGACACGAGGATTTTCAGTCCTCTGCTCTACCGACTGAGCTATCGAGCCACATTACCAGGCAACGTCCTACTCTCCCACACAGTCTCCCGTGCAGTACCATTGGCGCTGTAGAGCTTAACTTTCCTGTTCGGAATGGGAAGGAGTGTTTCCTCTACGCCATCATCACCTGATACTATGATTCTCTAAATCTTCGATTTAGTTAGAATCTTATTTCAAAGAATTTTGTTCTCTGAAAATTGCACATGAATTTTATATTTTTATTGGTCAAGCCCTCGACCTATTAGTATCAGTCAGCTAAATACGTTACCGCACTTACACCTCTGACCTATCAACCTTGTGTTCTTCAAGGGGTCTTACTAGCTTATGCTATGGG
>NZ_JACOOP010000112.1:0-970 GCF_014287725.1 Clostridium sp. NSJ-49
CAGTTATTTAATGAGCCATGTGGTCTAATAAAATTATAGTGAAAGATAAATAAATATATTAAGTTATTCGCCTTTTCAAAAGAGTTAAAACCTTTTTTAGCTTTATACCAAGCTTTAAAAGTCTTATTGAATGACTCAATTAAGTTGTTATTTATATCACTAGACATAGGTGCTACAGGAACGTGTTTGGTATTAGGTAATACCGTAGCGGAAGCTTCGTTATACGAAGGTAGTCTATCGGTTATGAAGTAAGTTGGTTCACCATAATTTTTAGCTTCATTTATTAAGGTATAAGCAGAATCAGAACTTCTAGACTTAGTTAGATGAAATGCTAGAATAAATCTAGTTTCAGAATCAATAGCTAACCATAGATAGTATCTTTCACCATTGATAAATACTACTGTTTCATCAGCGTGCCAATCGTCAGATTGTAAGTTTAAACTAGCTTTGAATTTATTAGCTTTCTGTTTAAAGAAAGGTGCAAATTTATTAGTCCAACTTGCTATAGTAACATGGGATACCTTAATACCAGAGTTAATCATCAAGAATTGAGAAATAGCTCTTGTTGATGAATTATTTAAAAAGTATAGTGTTAATGCAGTTAGTATTACATGTAGCGGAAAACGCATTCCTTTCATTGAAAGGGAACCACTAACTAATTCACTAGAAGCTGTATCAATATTGGTGGTGTGATGTTTTACTATTATGTGATTACACTTCTTGTTATTGCACTTATAGCGATTGTAATGTTTATATGAATGATGTAAGTAAGTTCCCTTACCGCATCTAGGACATTTAGGATTATTTAGTTTAGGACGTCCGTCACCGTCGCCTATGGCGAATTGGCGCTTACACTGCTTACATTGATACTTTTGTTTAGCCTGCTTATTCATACCAAACTTGTATAGTTTATCAGAATTACAGCGTGGGCATTTTATATTAGTTTTGCTCATTGTTCTTCTCTCCTTTT
>NZ_JACOOP010000113.1:0-956 GCF_014287725.1 Clostridium sp. NSJ-49
TGTTAATAAAAAGGAAGATAAGATTTGTTCTCTAAGCAAGCTTAAACGAGCTAGTTAGCTCTTTAACAACCTAATATTTTACATTTTATTATCCTCATAGGGATAGTCTGCCCTTTTTTGGTCACTTTATTACTAATAATCCTAATTTTCCTATTTTTTCATCTCTAATTAATATTCACTTTTTAAAAGATCAATTATGCTCATCTCTAATAAATCATATTATTATTTGTTTATAAATATACATATAATCACCTTAATTAATTTACATCACTTAGGTTAATACTTATTTCTCATATTCATACATATAATAATTACACTTTTCCATACCTAAAGACTCATAAGTCTTTTGAGCATTATGATTTTCAAATTCTACATATAGCCTTACACCACATATATTTTCATCTTTATCACACATTTCTTTTACATGATTGTACAATCTTCTAAATACCCCTTGTCCTCTATACTCCTTATCTACATATACACTTTGTACCCATATAAATAAACCATTTCTCCAATCACTCCATTCATATGTATACATAATTTGCCCCACTACTTCATCATTTATTTCACAGACATGATACACACCTTTTCTTTTATCTTCTAGTAATGCTCTTACTCCGCTACGTAATATATTCTTATCTAATCTCTTGTCTTCTGTCTCAAAAGCTAAATTATAGTTAAATTCTACAATCCTTTCTAAATCTTTAAGTTCAGCTTTTCTAATTATCATACATTGCCTCCTATTTCAATCCTTCGATCTGTTAAGTTATATGAACATTGCTCTTCTCAGCCCAAGGAAATACAATAGGTTTGCGATACTAAATAATACCCCCTTCGAAAAGGAGAGAAGAACAATGAGCAAAACTAATATAAAATGCCCACGCTGTAATTCTGATAAACTATACAAGTTTGGTATGAATAAGCAGGCTAAACAAAAGTATCAATGTAAGCAGTGT
>NZ_JACOOP010000114.1:0-948 GCF_014287725.1 Clostridium sp. NSJ-49
GGATTACTATTCCCTGTACCATTCACAACCAAAACATTAATTTGTCCTTGCAAATTTGATGTATCACTTTTATTCGCCTTAGTTTCCAATTGCGCATTAGTTTGATTAACTTGATCCTGGAGATTAGCGGCTTGATTTTCATCAATTATTATTCTTTTAAGTGACTCATACTCTTTAGAAAAAGCACTAATCAATTTATCTCCAGTAGCCTTAAAATCATTTTTTAACTTTTCTAATCCTTCTATAAGATTAGTTCCTAAAATATTAGTTATCCCTGTGGTTTTCTTATTAATTTGTAAATAAAAAGATGCAGTAGTCATTTTACCACTTGCATCTATAAGTTGCAGATCACATTCACATATACCTGGAGTTTCAAATATATTATTTTTTAATATTATATCTAGCTCGTTATTATTAATAACAAAACTCGATTGATCCTCTAATTCTACTAATGTCTTATCAGCCCTCACAACCCCTAATTTTACTGTTTGTCCAGTAATATCTAATGATGTAGAACCTTTGATTAATGATAACTTTAAAACTCCATCATCCTCCTGTTTGAAAGACCATATCGGAGAATAATTAGGTTTATCTACATTAACTACTTTTCTAGTACTTTCATTTTTCATTAAATCACCTCACATTTAATACGACTTGATCTATTAATCCTTCAAGTTTTTCAACTCTGTTTTTTAAATCTTCATTTTCCTGCTTTAAGTTATTATAATCTTCTGTTGAAGGTTGTTTAATTACCTCTACCTCATCCCGAGGTGGTAATCCTTCTACAGCTTCATACTCTTTAGTTTCTTTGTTGTATTTAAGATTATAAGCATTTATTTTATCTTCGTTATCTATCACTGCATAACAAGTATCAAAATAATCATCACTTAATTCATCTGCAGTTTCTACTTTTAATATTTGCTCAATCATGTCCGTTTCTTTATTAAT
>NZ_JACOOP010000115.1:0-903 GCF_014287725.1 Clostridium sp. NSJ-49
GGATTACTATTCCCTGTACCATTCACAACCAAAACATTAATTTGTCCTTGCAAATTTGATGTATCACTTTTATTCGCCTTAGTTTCCAATTGCGCATTAGTTTGATTAACTTGATCCTGTAAATTAGCAGCTTGATTTTCATCTATAATTATTCTTCTTAGCCCTTTATAATCTTCTTCAATTTTAGCTGCAGTTTTAGTAAAAGTGTCAAATTCATTTGTTCCTTCTACAGCTTTATCATTTAAAACCTTTGATTTAACTGTAATAAAAAAAGATGCAGTAGTCATTGTTCCACTTGCATCTTTTAATTCTAAATCTATTTCTACAGTTCCTGGCACAAGAATAGAATTTTTAAGATCTATATCTAAATTGTTTTTATTTATTGTAAATCCTTCACTTTGTTCTTTTAATCCTTTAGATGTTTTGGCCCCTAGTTTAACGGTTTGCCCAGTAATATCAAATTCTACAGAAGCTTTAAATAACGATAGCCTAATTACTGCATTATCCAATTCTTTAAACTCAAATAAAGGAACATAATTAGGTTTATCTACATTAATTACTTTTCTAGTGCTTTCATTTTTCATTAAATCACCTCACATTTAATACGACTTGATCTATTAATCCTTCAAGTTTTTCAACTCTGTCCTTTAAATCTTCATTTTCCTGCTTTAAGTTATTATAATCTTCTGCTGAAGGTTGTTTAATTATCTCTACCTCATCTCTAGGTGGTAATCCTTCTACAACTTCATACTCTTTAGTTTCTTTATTGTATTTAAGATTATACGCATTTATTTTATCTTCGTTATCTATCACTGCATAACAAGTATCAAAATAATCATCACTTAATTCATCTGCAGTTTCTACTTTTAATATTTGCTCAATCATGTCCGTTTCTTTATTAAT
>NZ_JACOOP010000116.1:0-889 GCF_014287725.1 Clostridium sp. NSJ-49
CCCCTAATTTGATGTAATTCAAAATTATGTTGAGCCGCAAATGGGATATAACTCCTATGTTTATCAGTACATAAAATAGAATTTTCTTCAACAACCTCTGATAAAGCCCTATTTATATCAGTATAGTTAGGTCTGCCATCACATATTAAACCAGTATATATATTTCCTAATCTATCTACACCACATAATACACAGGCAAATTCCTTTGATATACCTCTTGTATTTATTTCTTTACCACGCTTTCTTGATTCCCTTGGCATAGTAAAATTAGAACTTTTGCTATGATTCCCTTTATAGCTAAGGGCAAAGTATGTCTCATCGAGTTCAATAACACCCTCAAGAGAGCCGTAGCCAATAAATTTTCTAATAGCGTCTATAATTTTATGTCTCCAAAAGAAAGCTGTTGCAATATTAATCTCAACAATTTCGGCACATTGCCTAATAGTGTTACCATTTATCATACATTGAGCATATAGTAGCCATTTATCTAATCCCTTTTTACTACTTGAAACTGGGGATTTAGAAAAATCATTGAAAGTTTTTTTGCACTCTGGATTTTGGCATTTATACCTTTGTTTAACGCCATTCTTGCCATGATATTTTCCATACTTAGATATTTTATCATGATTGCAAAAAGGACAGCACTTCCCCTTGTTAAATCTATTTTCAGCGATTTCTTCATCTATAGAGTTAGTTATTCCATTTGACATCAATACAGTCTTTAAAAAATCAAATACCTTCTCTTGCTCATATGTATTTAATTGTGAAACTTGCTGAATAACATTATTAACTCTTGGCATAAAAAACCTCCTAAATAGTAGTTATATTATATATTATAACCATATTTATAGAGGTTAATCAAATTTCAACAGTTTATTAAAACAAAGCC
>NZ_JACOOP010000117.1:0-732 GCF_014287725.1 Clostridium sp. NSJ-49
TTGTATTTAGAATACCACAGGTTCTACCTGTGGTTCCGGAAAGCTTCTAGCGGTGAGTAGAAATAAAAAAACCTCCGTTGTAAAATTATAGTAGGTTTGCCGACCAAAACTATAATACAAGGAGGTATCCAATATGGATAATAGTAGTTTAGCACATAGTAAATGGAATTGTAAATATCATATAGTTTTCGCACCAAAGTATAGAAGACAAATAATTTATGGAAAAATAAAGGCTGATATAGGAGTAATATTGAGAAAGCTATGTGATCAAAAGGGTGTAGAAATAATAGAAGCAAATGCATGCAAAGATCATATACATATGCTTGTTAGTATACCACCAAAATTGAGTGTTTCACAATTTATGGGATATTTGAAGGGGAAAAGCTCGTTAATGATATTTGACCGACATGCAAATTTAAAATATAAATATGGAAATAGGCAGTTTTGGTGCAAAGGATATTATGTTGATACAGTAGGAAGAAATAAAAAAGTAATTGAAGAATATATAAAAAATCAAATTCAAGAAGATTTAGCTTATGAACAAATGAGTCTAAAAGAATACATAGACCCGTTTACGGGTGAGCCGGTAAAGAAAGGCAAGTAATATAACCCCTTTAGGGGTAGCCAGTGAAAATATGCGGTTGGCAAACCGTTCGACGTGCGAGTAGCACAGCCGGTGACAGAGCCTTATAGGCGTAGAGCAAACCACCCGTTTGACGGGTGGTCCTGATT
>NZ_JACOOP010000118.1:0-658 GCF_014287725.1 Clostridium sp. NSJ-49
GTATATGCTATTAGTTTTATCCAAAGGAGCAAAAATGATACTGAAAAATTTGAGTGATATAAAAAATCTTGGCCATAAAGGCCTTGATATATAAGGGTTAAGAAATATGATTAACCCTAATACTAATTATGGAAAGGAGTTGATTAAAATCAAAAAATTTATATTTACTTTGTTAGTTGCACTTTCCATTTTTACAACAACTGCATATGCAGAGCCTAAAACTAAAATACTTAAAGAAGGTATCTATAAACAGGAAACTTTCAAGAGTATTAATGCTGATTTTAGAAACATTTCTTCAACTACTATGACTGTAATAGTACTCGTCCCAGGCGAATATTTAAGATTATATACTGACTTAAGGACTAATGCTGTAACATCTACTAAACTAATAGGTAAAGATGATGTTATTATTGTTATTGGTAATGGAGAAGTAGTTTTTGAGTATGATACTTTAGAATAATGCTTTTATGAATCTACTTATGATATCTAGAAAGCTTTTAATAAATTTGGACTATTAAAAAATGTCTATTTTTATTATAGGCTCTGTTAGATTAAATTGTTGATATTGTACTCAAAATAGGGTTGTACAAATTACAACCCTATCTAACTATAAACTCTGTTTAGATTCCCTAACAATATTTCTATTGCAAAGGTCTAT
>NZ_JACOOP010000119.1:0-644 GCF_014287725.1 Clostridium sp. NSJ-49
GTCCGCAACCCCAGAGATAAATCTCTGGTTTGGGCTCTTTCCCTTTCGCTCGCCGCTACTCAGAAAATCGATTTTTCTTTCTCTTCCTCTAGGTACTTAGATGTTTCAGTTCCCTAGGTTTACCTCCGTATAGCTATGTATTCACTATACGGTACATGGGGTTTCCCATGTGTGTTCCCACATTCGGAAATCTCCGGATCACTGGCTATGTGCGCCTACCCGAAGCTTATCGCAGCTTATCACGTCCTTCATCGGCTCCTGATGCCAAGGCATTCACCATGCGCCCTTTGTAGCTTGACCTATCAAGTCAATTTTTCAAAGTATTTGCATTTAATATCACAAAGAATATTTTTTGGCTACTTCTCATATTTGAAGTTATATATATTAATTCATGTGCAATTTTCAAAGAACAAATCACATTGTACCTTAACATTATGTTAGGTTCAAGTGTTTTTTTGAGAAACATGGTTTCTCAAAATTGAACAGACTAGTTAATACCAGTTATCTTTCGAGTACGAATTAACTTCTTGTTAATTCAGTTCTCCATAGAAAGGAGGTGATCCAGCCGCAGGTTCTCCTACGGCTACCTTGTTACGACTTCACCCCAATCGCTGACCCTACCTTAGGTGGCTTCCTCCCTTACG
>NZ_JACOOP010000120.1:0-637 GCF_014287725.1 Clostridium sp. NSJ-49
ACTACGACAGTATTATGTATGCATCTACAGGAGGACATATCTGTAGTTTTGGTGATAATGGATTAGTTTTTGGTTATAGAGAAGGAGATTCTAATACAATAGCTATGCAAATAAATGAGACTGCAGGAAGTTCTGGTTCAAACATATATATGATGAAACAAATGAGTATGCAAGACCAAAAAATTGTTAGTGTGCCAGATATTTACGTTGGTTCTACAGGGATAAGATATTATCACGAAGGTTGGGTAGGATCTATTGAAAAAATAGCTAAAAGAATATCTAATCTAAATGTATTGTATGATACTGGAGTATATTCTTTTTCAAATGGCTCTAATGGCGCTCCTTGTCAATATGGAACGTTGATTCATATAAAGTGGGGGAGTAGCGGAGATGCTTCACAATTAGTTATAGAGTTGGTAACTGGTAAATTATTCACTAGGGCTACAAGTCATGACGTAAGTAGCTGGAGTGCGTGGACTGAAAAATAAAAGAAGGTTATAAAAATGCAAAAAATATTTATTAATAAAGAAACGGACATGATTGAGCAAATATTAAAAGTAGAAACTGCAGATGAATTAAGTGATGATTATTTTGATACTTGTTATGCAGTGATAGATAACGAAGATAAAATAAATGC